>NZ_JBBCZC010000039.1:0-34769 GCF_037144575.1 Sporosarcina sp. USHLN248 | reverse complement strand
CCGCGTGCTACTTTCAGTATTGAATGAGAAAAATACAAGAACAGGTGGCGAAAAACGATTCGTTTTTCGCCACCTGTTCTATTTTAGGGACTTATTGGACAGCCCCTTTTGGTGCTCCCAGCATAGGATAGTTTTTCCCCACTTATTTTTTAAACAGCTTAAACTAAAGTTGGGAGGTGTTATGTTATACTTCAATAAAAAGGATAATAGTCCATTATATGAATACGTGCATCTTCTTTATAAATATGAATTGTTATTAGGAGTGTTTTCTTACATGATGCTGATCTTTTATTATATCGGTATGTTCTTAACACCGATTCTGTCTATTATTTTTTGTGTAAATCTCATATCGTTAATAACGAATATAAAGAATGGAACAAATCATAAAAAAAATGCTTATTGGTTAACCATTTCATTCACGATCATCATCTGGACGCTATCAATGTTGGCTATAATGGCTATTTATTAACCTATAAAAAATATTGTTCTTGCACTCCTATTTTTTATTATCCTCAAATCAATCAATCTCACCCTATACTTTCATTATTGCATTCTACAAATAAATAAGAGCACAAACTACGGTTCCGGTCTGTGCTCCTATTCCTATTTTAACCGCAGGACGATCGCTATACCGCCTTAACTCCCCTTGCCTTCATTTTTACCCATTCGCTTCAGCACTATTTCCTTTCACCTTCCTCTGTTTTGGAATGGAAAAAGATAAATATGTGCCGATACGCATCATTTTTTCTAAAGGCCCATATCGGAAATGCTTTACGTAGAAAGAGCTCAATACGATTTGCACTGCAAAAATGGCGATACCAATCGTTGTTGCCGCAAACACGCCAAGATTTCCGAATAACCCGAGACCGTAGCCGTAAAAAATCGTTGTGCAAATGACCGTTTGTAAAATGTAATTCGTTAAGGACAGTTTCCCTACATTTTCAAATCCGGTTAATAAACGGGAAGAGGCTACTGCACTGTAAATTACTCCGAAAAGGCTAATATAGCCTAACGATAAAATGATTCCACCTATTCCTACGAAGCCTTCATTTGGCATAAAAAAGCCGTACGTTTTCATCGTGAATCCTAAAGTAATTCCCACAATTGCGCCTATCCAATAGAGCTTCTTTTCCTGCTTTGGTTGAATAAAAAGCTTCCTTTTTGCTGCGTACATTCCAAATAAAAACATCGGTAAAATTGTGAAAGGCGTCAACAACAGCATGAATAGTAACTCGCCTTCTGATAGTTCTTCAGTGAGTGGATCTTCACCGCTATTTCGATGTTCAAATATTTCCATATACGAGCCGTTTTCATAAATTTTTGTTGTTTGCATAACATGCGCTTCCATTTTGGCAGGCTCTATTAATTCTTCATCTACCGGCGTAAGCAAAGTGACCGATGTAAGTAAAATGAACAAACATAACCCCCATAGTAACATCGTTTTTGCTTTACGATTGAGAAACATTAAAAGAAAGAACCCCATCAATCCGTAAGCGACTAAAATATCTCCTTCCCAAAGAAAGGTTGAATGCAATATTCCAATGATAAGTAATAATAAGCTCCTTCGAAAAAAGTGCCATTTTATTCGTAAGTTTTTTCGTTCTAAACTGTCTCGCATCATGATCATCGAATAGCCGAATAAAAACGTGAAAATCGGCATAAAGCTTCCTTCAACCGCAATTTTTGTAAAACGATAAAACCACTCGTCGACAGGTGTAAGTGTAAATAAATGAATAGTATCTTTCCCCCATAAACCATATTGAAAGATTAATATATTGGCTAATAATATTCCTAATAAGCTAAACCCCCGTAAGCCATCAATCATTTGGACGCGCTTATTCGCATTTTCCATTTTTCACTTCTCCTTATGTTATGGATAGCTTCATCTTACGTACTGATCTTATCTGTCTATCAACGTCCACCTTATTTCTATATTAATTGTACATACGGAAAATTAAGGTTCTGTTAAACTAACTATGATAGGATGAATGCGGGTGATAAGCTTGAAAGAAAAGAAGATATTATTAGTAGACGATGAGTATGCAATTTTGCAAATGCTGAAAATGGTATTGACGAAAGAGAGTTTCGCAAACATTTATACAGCGACGACAGGAACAGAAGCTTTGGAAATGATTAAAAAGCACGCTCCTGAATTTATTGTTTTAGATGTTATGCTGCCTGACATCAATGGTTTTGACCTTTGCACAAAAATCCGAGAGTATACTGACGCGCATATTTTGTTTCTAACCGCGAAAGTTTCGGATTTGGATATATTAACTGGTTTTGAAAAAGGTGGAGACGATTATGTAACAAAACCATTCAACCCGCTCGAAATCGTAGCAAGAATAAAAGCACATTTGAAGCGGAATGTGATTTCATCGAAACCGATGATCACAAATAAGAAAATCCACCAATTTGGGAATGTCATTGTAGATGAAGACGCTGGAGAATTAATCGTAAACGGCAAGATCGTTCCATGCCCTGCCCAAGTATTTTTATTGTTAGTATACTTTTGCAAAAATGCTAACCGTGTTTTATCGAAAGAACAACTATTTACTGCCGTCTGGGGATATGAGCATATGGCAGACGATAATACAGTCATGGTGCATATACGAAGAATTCGAGAGCGAATCGAGCAGAATCCAAGCAAACCAAAGCATTTAGTAACTGTCCGCGGGTTAGGCTACAAACTAGTAAAGGATCAAGCAGATGAGACTAAAGCATAGAATAGCGATCCATTTTTTCACACAAATATTCGTTACGTTTATTGCTACCTTTTTCATGCTTGTATTATTTTTAATTGCAGGCATGCACCTTTTAGCTAAAACCGAGTTGATATCCAATCCGAAAAAAGCAATTGTAGAAAACCTGCCGTACAGTTCACTCTTTAAGGAAGACAATCATATTGAACTAAATGAAACCTGGCAAGATGCATTACGTGAAAACAATATTTGGATGCAAATTATTAATGAAGACGGAAAAGTCATTTACGAACATAATACGATCGACTCTTCTTTAAAAAATGAGTATACAATAAATGATTTGCTTCGTATTGAGGAAACAAATACATTAGGCAATTATACTGTGGAAACCTATTTTGAAGTATGGGAACCACAACCTTATTATTTCCTATTCGGCTATTTGGAAGAACAGCAAATGCTTCTTCAAAACTGGTTCGATACTTATGGTGATAATGGAAGGGTTGAAGGAGATAATGAAAATAGGTTAGAGGAAGAAATCAATAAGCACAAAGGTATGCTTGAGATCTATCAAGACGGAAAACTTATAAACACGATCGGGAAAAGCATTGCGCCAGAGAGAAAACCGCTCTCTATAATAGGCAGTATGCATGTTCCGGGAAATTTCGAGACAAAGGTTACTGTTTTGAATGATGATACTGAAAATATTTCATGGGTGTACCATGAATTGAATGACACATATACCGAAAGAATTGTGCGCTTTTTCTCAAATGAGGAATTGCAAATCATTATACTAATTACATTGGTCAGCCTTATCATTCCATTTATATTGTCATTTTGGAATGGCTATCGATATGGCAAACCATTGCTTTTATTAATTAATTGGTTGAAATTCGTTGAACAAAAACAATATGACACTGTTTTACACGGTTTAGAACATAAAAAAATATACAGGAAAAATGGTAAAGTGAAGTTTCGCTATCGCATATATAAAGAGGTTTTTGAATCCTTTTCGAAGTTATCGGAAAAACTCTCGTTGGCAGATCAAGAAAGAGCGCGATTGGAAAAAACTCGCGAAGAATGGATGGCAGGCATTTCACATGATTTGCGCACTCCCCTCTCAAGCATACAAGGCTACGGCCATATGTTGGAAAGCGATCAGTACGACTTCTCCCGTGAGGAATTGCAGCAAATCGGAACGGTTATCCGTGATAAATCAGAATATATGGTTGATTTGGTCAATGATTTTTCCCTTGTATTCCAATTAAAAAATAGTGCGATTACCATTCAAAAAGAACAAGTTGACATCAATTCATTTATTCAAAATGCGGTGGAAAAACATTCACATGATTTCACATTATATCGAAATCAAATTACTTTTGAACCTTCCCCTATATCCTGTGTTGCAGCGATTGATCCAAAATGGTTTATTCGTGTAGTAGATAATCTACTTTCCAATGCAATTAAACATAATCCGCCCGAAACGACAATACATGTAAAAGTAAATTGCGAACACGATCAAACGATCATCACCTTCACAGACAATGGCAAAGGGATAGCTAAAGAAGATATAAATAAATTATTTAATCGATACTATAGAGGAACCAACACTACCGAACAAACAGAAGGAGAAGGTTTAGGCATGAACATTGCCAATGCAATTGTCGAATTACACGGCGGAAAAATTCTGATTGATTCTAAAGTGAATAAAGGCACTGAAATCTCGATAATTTTATAGCGTTTGAGCATGCTTCCTACTGTTCAGGCACACTACTCTTTAAACTTCACTACAAACAAATTTTTTAGCGGGCTATCTCTTAGATGTGTTAAGAAATAGCCCACATTTTTTCCCCGCATTAGGAATTGTTCATTCACCTAATAGCCCTTTCAACTGCTCAAGTATAATTGCGAATGGCTGCGACTCCCCTATTGTACAAAACTCTCGAAAAGGGTCCCCCATTTTTTCCATTCGCTCCATTACACTGTTTATTGTAAATTGTTCTGGCCTCAATGAAGTCGTTACTTCTTCCCATTGTAACGGTGTAGCAATAGTTGCCAATTCATTGCCTCTTGGTGAATACGGAGCGACAATTGTTTTTCCTTCGTGATGTTGTACATAATCCAAATATAATTTATTCCCCCTGTTCTTCTTCAATCGTTCCGTTGTAAACCATTCAGGCTGTTGATCGCAAAGGAAGTCAGCGATGAACTTTGTGAAGAGCCGAGTTTCCTCATAGGTGAACGTATTGAATGGGAGCGGTATATACAATTGCAACCCTTTACCTCCGGACGTTTTGACGAATGACGTAAGTTGAAACTGATCAAATAAACCTTTCATTTGCAAGGCTGCTTCAACGGATAACGAAAATTCGTTTACAGAAGGCGGATCCAAATCAAAAACGATTTCTGTAGGACGTTTCGTATCGATTGTTTGAAAAGGGATATGATATTCAAGTGCAAGTTGGTTTCCGAGCCATAACAATGTATTGATGTCATTGCAAACAATATATTCAATATCTTCATCTCTCGCTGTCTTAATAAAATCGGGTGCATAATCTGGAACGCTTTTTTGGTAAAACTTTTCCCCAAGAACGCCGTGGGGAAAGCGAATGACCGTCAGCAATCTTTTTTGAAGAAATGGAAGCATATAAGGAGCTGCCTTTTGCAAATAAAGTAAATAGTCGTCCTTCTCCACGCTTTCATTCGGCCAAATCGGCTTGTCGGGATGCGTCACTTGAACTCTCTCGGGAATCGGGTTCAATTGTCTTAATAGTTGTCTCCATTGACATTGCTGAGGACCAAGCTCAAAGCGGAAAGAACAAAACCGCGGCTCACGCAAATGCTTCCCATCAAAACTGATGCAATACAAATCTGCACAAATTGATGGCGGTATTTCATAAACGGCAGCTCCAATATTTTTACCATTTGCAATAAACAATTCGCTTAACGTCTTCATTTCTTCATCCGTCATTCCATGCTTGAATGTTACGATTTCAATAAGTTCATCCTGTTTATAAACAGCCCCTGTAAAAAATCCATTCACTCGCTCATACTTCGTTATAATGACTGTCGCCAACCGCCAATTTTTCACTTTCAACCATTGATTCGTCCGCTTTTCATTGCTCCACAAACTTTTCTTTCGCTTGGCGATTACTCCTTCTCCATTATGTTCCTTGACGATCGACCAAACCTTCTCGTGGTTAGCAAACTGCTCAACTAACTGAATGGAAATTTTATTCCTGTATTGAACAGTTGTCGGCAATCCAAACTGTTTAAAACAGCTTTCCAATTGCTTCTTTCTTTTGTCAAGCTGCTCACCAGTCCAATCAACTCCGTTAAAAGATAACAGATCAAACACAATATATTGGCATGGAAAGGTTTTCGCATGCTCAGCGATCACTTCTTTCTTGCTCATCCGTCCCCTCGTTTGTACGATGGAAAATTCACCTCTAAAATCGTTTTGCAAACAAACCAATTCCCCGTCCCAAACGATCGGCATGTACGGCTTTGCCAACTGTTCAATACGTTGGCATTCTTCGATAATTTCAGGGAAATTGTCATTCAATAAATTTTCATTCCTGCTATACAATTGAATCCCATCTTCATCCCAAATGAGAATCGCCCTAAATCCATCGTATTTCGTTTCATATACCCATTCTTTACCTACCGGTAATTGATCTGCATCCGCCATTAGCATCGGTTTCATGTTTTTCGCTCCAAGTTTTTCATTAGTGTTTGAATTAATCATTTCGCTATACATAGGATTGTGCTGTTCTTCCATACTAATCGTAAAAAGTGGGTGAGCTCTTTGCATACAATTTGGAAAGGAAGCATTAGCTTCGGGCTTGTTAACATTCCAATCAAACTGCATGCCGCAACTGAAAACAATGACATTAAACTCCGGCAGCTTCATAAGGAATGCAATTCCCCGATCAGTTATAAAAAAGTATGTCCAGTTTGTGATAAAGAAGTGAAAAGCGAGGATATCGTCAAGGCATACGAGTATTCGAAAAACAAGTTTGTCGTGTTGGATAATGAGGAGTTGGAAAAGCTGAAAAAGGAAAACGAAGAGAAGGCTGTAGAAATTATTGATTTCGTCAAATTAGAGGAAATCGATCCGATCTATTTTGAGCGGAGCTATTTCATGGCGCCAGATGCCAACGGAGGAAAAGCATATGCTTTATTACGCAAAGCACTGAAAGAATCTGGTAAGATCGGCGTTGCAAAAATTATTATTCGTTCTAAAGAGCAGCTCGCCGTCGTTCGCGTGTATAAGGAAGCGCTATTAATGGAAACAATCCATTTTCCTGATGAAGTGCGCAATGTCGGTGACGTGCCGAACATTCCGGATGAGGACACAGTCGTCCAAAAAGAATTGGACACTGCTCTCCTCTTAGTCGATCAATTGACGACCGCCTTCGAACCGACTAAGTATACAGATGAATACCGCACTGCCCTCATGGACTTAATTGAAGAGAAAAAATCTGGAAAAGCGACAGTAACAGCGAGCGAAAAACAAACAGCCGCGGCTCCTTCCAATGTCACTGATCTCATGGCAGCATTGCAAGCATCCTTAGATAAAACAAAACCGAAAAAAACAACAACCCGCAAACGGACACCATCCAAAAAACGCGCATAACTCGCTACAAAAACGCATAACGACATCACATATAATTCTTACCGGTCACGCATAATACTATCAGACTTACGCTAAATCAAAGCAAGTAAGCATAACGCCAACAATCGAGCGCTTAGATCAATCTCATCAACAGATCATTCTACAACTCGCAAAAACGCCCTCGGCACAGAGCCAAGGGCGTTTTTATCATCATCTACATTAATCAAACTTCACCATTTTATAATTTTTCTTGCCTCTACGCACAATTGTAAAAGCATCATCCAAACGATCTGCTGCTCCTACCTCATATGCTGTATCCGTCACTTTTTCGCCATTCAATGAAATGGCGCCATTTGTTACGTCCTCACGCGCTTGGCGTTTTGACGGGGATACACCAGCTTCTACAATAAAATCAACGATATTTTTATCCGCTTTTTCCATCTCGAACGTCGGTACATCTTTGAAAGCATCTTTCATTTCCGCTACGGTCAACAATTTTAAATCACCGCTGAATAACGCTTTAGAAATTCGAATTGCCTGATCTAAAGCTTCTTGCCCGTGGATTAATCTTGTCATTTCCTCCGCCAATGCATGCTGCGCTTTCCGTAAATGCGGCTCTTCTTGTACGGATCTTTCCAAAGCTTCAATTTCCTCGCGGCTCATAAACGTGAAGATTTTTAAGTATTTAATAACGTCTGCGTCTGCAGTATTAATCCAGAATTGATAAAACTCATAGGGCGATGTCTTCTTCGGATCAAGCCATACTGAACCTCCTGCAGTCTTTCCGAATTTCGTTCCATCAGCTTTTGTAACGAGTGGTATTGTAATGCCGAAAGCTTTTGCATTCTCATCATGCGTTTTACGGATAAATTCAAGCCCTGTTGTAATATTGCCCCATTGATCTGATCCGCCGACCTGTACACGGCAATTGTAGTTGTCATACAAGTGATTGAAATCTGCACCTTGAATGAGCATATAAGAAAACTCCGTGAAAGAGATTCCTGTCTCCAGACGGGATGCAACATTTTCTTTCGCTAACATGTAGTTGACGCTTAACAATTTTCCGTAGTCCCGAAGAAAATCGATCGCACTCATGTCACCGAACCAATCTTTATTGTCGACTAAGAGCGCCCCGTTTTCATTGCCAAAATCAAAAATCTTCTCCAATTGCTTGCGGATGCCCGCAATGTTATTTGCAATTTGCTCATCCGAAAGAAGCTGACGCTCATCTGCACGGAATGACGGATCGCCGATCATTCCCGTAGCTCCCCCTACAAGCACGATCGGGCGATGGCCGTGTTTCTGGAATCTGCGCAATGTCAAAAATGGAACAATATGACCGATATGCAAGCTGTCCGCTGTCGGATCTGTACCACAATATAATGAAATCTTTTCTTCATTCAACAGATTCGTAAGACCTTCTTCATCAGTCTGCTGGTAAAGAAGACCTCTCCATTCCAAGTCCTCCAATAATTCGTTCGCCAATTGAAACCCCTCCTTAAATATAAAAAAGCCCCTACACGATTCAAAGAATCATGCAGGGACGTTAAACACATTGTCAATTAACGCGGTACCACCCGGCTTGAGGCATTTACAATAAACCTCCGCTTCAAACACAATAACGCCTGCGTACGCGTCCGCATTCCAAAGCTGTAATTCGTAAACGATATACCGGACAGCTTTCACCAACCGCTGCCTCTCTAAACGGATCTATCGTCACTACTCCGACTTTTTCATCATGCGAAAAAAATATATATCCCTTATTGTAGTATAAAATAGGTCATTGTCAAACATAATCTATGGCATTCTAAAAAATATGCTATAATAGGAAAGATTTTAGGGGGGAAAAGACTTGAGTGAAAAAAGGAGAAACCGGATCGACCTCATAGAAGAAAAATTTGAATCAATGAAAAAGAAAAGATGGGCAAAAGGCGTCCGCATTACATCTGGCGTCATTTGGAACCTCTTTTTGCTCTTTTTAGTATTTGGCATTACTCTTAGCGTTTTCGCTGCTTCTGTCGGTGCTGGTTATTTCGCTTCTCTCGTAGCAAAGGAACCTCTACGACCGAAAGCTGAAATGCGCGATGCTATTTTCAATTACGAAGAAACTTCTGAAATATTTTTTGCCGACAATATATATCTTGGTAAAGTGAGCTCAGACATCGAACGAAAAGAGACAACATTGGATAAAGTGTCGCCTTACGTCATAGATGCAGTATTAGCAACTGAAGATGAGTATTTTGAAACGCATAACGGAATTGTGCCGAAAGCTATTTTCCGAGGACTTTTTCAAGACGTCACCAACTCCTCAAGCCAAACAGGTGGCTCTACGCTTACACAGCAGTTGATCAAAAACCAAATTTTGACGAATGAAGTATCCTATGAACGAAAAGCGAAAGAGATATTACTAGCCATTAGACTTGAACACTTTATGAACAAAGATGAAATTTTAGAGGCCTATTTAAATATTATTCCATATGGTAGAAATGCCCAAGGTCAAAATATTGCCGGCATCGAAACTGCTGCGGAAGGTATTTTTGGTATAAAGGCAAAAGATCTTAACTTACCGCAGGCTGCCTATATAGCGGGTATACCGCAAGCTCCTTTCGCTTATACACCGTTTCGTAGCAGCTATTACGGCGGAGGCTTGAAAAACGAAGAAAATATTAAGCCCGGCATTGACAGGATGAAAACTGTCCTATTCCGCATGAAAGAAACTGGATATATTTCAAATGAGGAATATGAAACTGCGATTGCTTATGATATTACGCAAGATTTTCGTGAACCGACAAGGCGCGCAACAGATCGCTATCCTTATTTGACACAGGAAATCCAAGGGCGGACGATCGGTATTTTAGCCCGTATTTTAGCTGAAAAAGATGGCGTGGACCCGGAGCGTTTAGATGTAGAAGAAAAATTAGAAGAGAAATATAGAATTTTAGCCGAACGTGAAATGCGAACAGGAGGCTATCGAATTTATTCGACGATCGATAAAGACCTTTACGACAAAATGAATAAAATCGGCGAGGACTTCGAATATTACGGATTTACCTATACACGAGAAGAGAAAGACGCAAGCACAGGCGAAACGGTACTAAAAGATGACCCAGTGCAAGTCGGTGCGATCATGCTTGAAAACCAGACAGGCAAAATTTTATCGTTCATCGGCGGGCGCGATCACCAGCTTACGAATGTGAACCATGCAACGCAAGCGTATCGTCAAAATGGTTCTTCCATGAAGCCTTTGCTCGTCTATGCACCAGCAATCGAATATGGCGTTATCGGAGCAGGTAGCCCAGTCGTCGATGTCCGTTTTGAAATCAATGATGGAAGCGGTAAATGGAGTCCGACAAACTACATTGCTACAGTTGAAAACGGCATCATCCCGGCAAGGAAGGCGTTGGCTGAGTCGCTCAACCTTCCTACCGCAAGATTATATAGAGATATCATCGATCGGCGTCCAGCGGAGTTCCTTGAAAAAATGAACTTCTCCAAGTTGATGCCTGAAGACTATACAAACTACTCCACTTCTTATGGCGGTATGACACGTGGAGTTAGCGTAGAGGAAAATACAAATGCTTTCGCAACATTTGCGAATGGCGGGAAATTTATTGAATCATATATGATTGAACGGATCGAGGATATGAATGGGAATGTCGTGTATCAACACGAAGTCGAACCTGTTGATGTATTCAGCCCGGAAACTTCCTATATTATTACAGATATGCTTCGCGATGTCGTCAAACCAGGCAATACTGGGCAGCAGGTTCCTAAATACTTAAATTTCAATCTTGATTTGGCTGCCAAAACAGGCACAACACAAGGATATGGAGATGCTTGGTTAGTCGGCTATAATCCGAATGTTACCTTGGGCGTATGGCTCGGTTACAAAGATCAATCGAGAAAGCTTTATACACGAGGATCCGGACAAATGCATCCGACAACACGTACGAGCATTCTTTTCAGTCGATTACTGAACACGGCCAACGAAACGAAACCCGATATAGTTGGCGCAAGCAACAGATTCCAACAGCCAGCGGGAGTCGTCAATCGTTCTTTCTGTGGTATTTCTGGATTAGCACCATCTCCAGCTTGCTCAGCTGCAGGTCTCGTTAGATCTGATTTATTCAATTCAAAAGTGATGTTGCCGACAAAGGCGGATGACAGCATCATTAGTGCATCCTATGTATCTGTTAAAGGCAAACGTTACATGGCATTGCCATCAACACCTTCTGAATTTATCGTACAAGGTGGCACAGGTGTCAATCAGGAATTCATGGATCGTATGTTAGGACCATGGGGCGGGGATGCATCGAAGCTGTTCCCACCTAATTCAGTTTTTGCTTCGCAAGTTGTTTCAGGCTCGGTGTTCTCCCCTGATGGAGCAGCACCAGAAACAGTACATGCATCGATAAGTGGATCCAATATCGTTTGGACGGAATCTCCTTCCAATGATGTCATCGGTTATTACGTCTATCGAGACGATGAAAAAATTGCGACAATCCGTGATGGAGAAGCCAATTCATTGCCGATCGGACCAGGAAATTATTATGTACGCGCTGTTGATATAACCGGCTTGCTTTCAGCTGGTTCGAATATTGTTTCAGTAGATGGACAGGACGATTCAGACGACCTTGAAGATGAGGATGAACAAATTCCTCCGGTTTCGCCTCCAGACAATGGTGATGGGGTTGATAACCCGAACGATGGAAATAATGACAACGGAAACGGAAACAATAATGGCAACGGAAACAATCAGGGAGGAAACGGAACCCCAGGAACACCTCCTACTAATGAAGAAGATGAGGATGACGACTGAAAAAGGACCTCTGCCATAGCAGAGGTCCTCAGTTTGTTGACAAACGCTAAAATACTGCAAATCGAGCTCATTGTTTTCTCGATTTGCAGTATTTCTTTTTTCTTTGCGGAAATTTAGGTATTGCAGGACGGCGTGAACATAAACTGCCTTCCGCTCGGCAAGCGTTGTCAAGCTATGATAGGGGTACCATTCTCCATCCCTCATAGCTATCTTTCATCTTAATCTTCCATCGTTGACAAATCCCCCGCTGGAAGGTTCAACTCCCACGCTTTTAGGACACGTCGCATAATTTTGCCGCTACGCGTTTTCGGAAGCTTGTCCTTAAACTCGATTTCACGAGGCGCAGCATGTGCAGAGAGCTCCTTTTTCACGAATTGCTTAATGTCATCTTCCAATTCCTCTGTAGGCTCATATCCTTCATGAAGAGCGACGAATGCTTTAATGATTTCTCCGCGAACCGGGTCCGGTTTCCCAATAACACCAGCTTCAACAATTGCAGGGTGTTCTAACAGTTTGCTTTCCACTTCGAATGGCCCAACCCTTTCACCGCTCGTCATAATAACATCATCTACCCGGCCTTGGAAGAAGAAGTAGCCATCCTCATCCATATAAGCAGAGTCACCGGATACGTACCATTCATCATTCATGAAGTAGGATTCGTATTTCTCGGGATTGTTCCAAATTTGCCTCATCATCGCAGGCCATCCTTTTTTAATTGCTAAGTTCCCCATTCTATTTGGAGGAAGCACATTGCCTTGGTCATCCACAATTGCCGCTTCGATGCCAGGCACAGGTTTGCCCATCGATCCTAATTTAATCGGCAAGCAAGCGAAGTTGCAAATAGTTTGGGCTCCAGTTTCCGTCATCCACCACGTATCGTGAATGCGCATTTTAAAAACATCCATCCCCCAACGGATGACTTCTGGATTTAACGGCTCTCCTACCGATAAAATATGGCGAAGCGACGATAAATCGTACTTTTCCATCGGCCCTACACCTGCCCCCATAAGCATACGGAATGCCGTAGGCGCACTATACCAAACCGTAACACCATAGTCTTGGATCGCTTCGTACCAAGTATCGATAGAGAATCTTCCGCCGACAATTACCGATGTTGCACCGGCCAACATCGGCCCGAATACACCGTAAGCCGTTCCCGTCACCCAGCCAGGGTCCGCTGTACACCAGAAAATATCCTCATCATGCAGATCAAGCACCCAGCGTGTCGTTTGCAATTGTTGGACCATTGCTTCTTGCACATGCAAAACGCCTTTCGGTTTGCCTGTTGAGCCTGATGTATAATGAAGTACCGTCGGCGATTCGCGATCGAGCCATTCCACTTCAAAATGCATTGAAGCATCTTTCATTTTTTTATTAAAGTCTACAAATTTATCTGACTCCTCAATAGAATCTCCTACTAAGAAAACAGTTTCTAAATGAGGAAGTCTATCCAACGGTATGCGGTCCAATAATTCAGGTGTTGTTATAATTGCTTTTGCTTCGCTATCCGATAGTCTGTCATACACAGCCCCTTCCATGAATGCTTCAAAAAGAGGACCAACAATGACACCCATTTTCAACGCGCCTAATAATGCAAAATACAGTTCAGGTGAACGAGGCATGAAAATAAAGAACCGATCCCCCTTTTGCAATGTTGAATGATTCAGTAATACATTTGCCGCTTTATTGGACATTCTTTTCATTTCATTATAAGTATATGCTTCTTTTCGGCTGGCATCTTTATAATAGAGTGCCACTTTGTTTTTTCGATAAGATGATGCATGACGGTCTACTGCTTCATGTGCAATATTGATGAGACCTGTTTCATGCCAACTGAATTCCTTTTCTACATCCTCCCAGCTAAAATTTTTCACCATTTGGTCATAATCTTTTAACGTATAGTCCCCTTGAATGACCGGTAACACTTTACTCTCCATTCTCTTCACCCTTTCCGAAAAAATGTTGACCTTATAATTCTATCGCATTTTCATTGTATTGGCTAATAAATTCAACTTTTTAGTATTGCCAATTAACTTTCACAAATTTTTCTCATCCGCACAGATGAATTTGTTGTATACTCATACATAGGGCTACTCATATTAGGACGGTGAATGTATTGGATCATGTAAAAACATACAATGCGATGGAAGTGAAACATCGGAATGGCGATCTGATCATCGAAGGGCCGATCGCGGGAACGGAACTTTCGAAACTTGATTTCCATGAACATCTCGTCGCTTTCAGACCCCCTGAACAGCAACATAAGGCGCTTATTGAGATTGCTGATTTGCCTGAAGGTAGAATCATCATTGCGCGTGAACGGAATACAGTTGTCGGGTATGTCACTTATTTATATCCCGATCCACTGGAAAGATGGTCGCAAGGCAATATGGAAAATTTGATCGAGCTTGGTGCAATTGAAGTCATCCCAAAATTCCGTAGCGGTGGAGTCGGAAAAGCGTTATTAGAAGTGTCTATGATGGATAATGCGATGGAAGACTATATTATCTTAACGACCGAGTATTATTGGCATTGGGATTTAAAAGGCACAAAGCTCAACGTATGGGAATATCGAAAAGTGATGGAAAAGATGATGAATGCAGGGGGTCTTGAATATTACGCAACCGATGACCCTGAAATAAGCTCTCATCCTGCTAATTGCTTAATGGCGAGAATCGGAAAACGCGTTGATCAGGAATCCATCCAACAGTTCGATAACCTGCGTTTTATGAACCGATTTATGTATTGAAAGCGAGGGATTTGCAATGCTTATAGAAGAAATCATGAAAAGGGAGGTTGCCTCCCTCTCTCCTTCACATACTATTCAAGATGCCATTGAATTAATGAAGGAAAAGAAAATTCGACATTTGCCAATTACAATTGATCGGGCAGTTGTCGGTGTTGTAACCGATCGGGATTTGAAAGAGGCTGTACCTTCCACCCTTTCCGGTCTCGCAGATGTAAACGTTTACAAAACTCCTTTGGAAGCAATTATGACTAAAAATCCACTTATAGGCCATCCTATGGATTTTGTCGAAGAAACTGCTGTCATCTTTTATGACAATCAAATCGGTTGTCTTCCTATCGTTTCTGACGATCAGTTAGTCGGCATCATTACAGAAACCGATTTGCTTTACAAATATATTGAACTGACCGGCGCCCATCAGCCCGGCTCCCAAATCGAAGTGCGTGTTCCTAATATTCCAGGCATTCTTTTCGAAGTGTCCAAAGTTTTCTACGAACATAAATTGAACGTTTTAAGTGTATTAGTTTATCCTGACAAAGAAAATGAAGACAATAAAATTTTAGTCATTCGGATCAAAACAATGAACCCGCTAAACGTCATTAAAGGACTGAGGGACAACGGGTTTGAAGTTCTTTGGCCGAATGTACCAGGCATGAACCTATGAGTAAAAACGCAGTTTTCATATTTTCAGAAGAGCAACTTGGATATTCTTTTTCAGATACACACCCGTTCAATCAAAAAAGAATCCTACTAACTTTGGACTTGCTTAAAAGCATCGATGCAATTACGGAGGATAATATCATTCCACCTCGGATGGCAACAGATGAAGAGCTGCTACTAGTACATGACCCCAAATTTATCGAGATTGTCAAACAGGCTGGAAAAGGTTTCATTACGGAGGAAGTAGGATCAGTTTACGGCATCGGAACGGAGGATACCCCAATCTTTCCGAATATGCATGAGGCAAGCGCTATGTTAGTCGGTGGTACATTAACGGCTGTCGATGAAGTAATGGCTGGGCGTTCACGATACGCAGTCAACTTAGGGGGCGGCCTCCACCATGGCTTCCAAGGGAAAGCTTCAGGCTTTTGCGTCTATAATGACAGTTCCGTCGCTATAAAATATATGCAACAAAATTATGGAGCGCGCGTTCTATACATCGATACCGATGCCCATCACGGAGACGGAGTTCAATGGACATTTTACGATGATCCATCTGTTTGCACGTTCTCCATTCACGAAACGGGCAGATATTTATTCCCCGGAACGGGCAATATAACAGAAAGAGGAAATGGAGAAGGATACGGAAAATCTTTCAATTTCCCGATCGATGCATTTACAGAAGATGATTCCTTTCTCCATATATACAAGACTGCAATAGAAGAAGTAGCCGCATACTTTAAACCAGATGTCATCTTATCTCAAAACGGCGCTGATGCCCATTATTTCGATCCATTGACACATTTATATGGCACGATGAAAATTTATGAAGAAATTCCACGCATCGCAAGAGAAATTGCCGAGAAGTATTGCAACGGTCGATGGATAGCTGTAGGTGGCGGCGGCTACGATATTTGGAGAGTCGTGCCGAGAGCCTGGTCGCATATTTGGCTTGCGATGAATCAATTGCCTGTTCCGACAGGCCGTTTGCCCGAAGAGTGGCTGTCTAAATATCAATCTGAATCACCTGTACCTTTAATCGAAACTTGGCAAGATCCGAATCCGCTCTATGAGCCTATTCCAAGAAAGAAAGAGATCAACGAGAAAAACGAACAGATGTTGAAAAAGGCTTTACATATCATTAGACAATGATGATACATTCGTCATTTAAACAGTCTAAACTTGGCATGTAAATGATCGTCTTGAGACGTCTTAAATTATCTTAATTCCCACAAAGAAAGAGCAATTAAAGCAAACGGAAAGTTCAATCTCATAACGGCTACATAATTATTTTGCAAGCTCAAGCTACGTAAGTATCAAAAATATACATGCAAATGAATGGTTGCATTCCTTATTGTAACGCAAAATAATGTCAACAACAGGGAGGAAATAATGTTTGTTAAAATTTATGAGTACCATGTCCAAAAGGATAAAGTAGATGAGTATTTGACTATTCAACAAAAAGCCTCTGAAATTTATAGTCAATATTTAGATCTTCATACAATGTTTTTGAATAGCAAAGATGAGGATACAAAATGGTTGGAAATTACAACATATAACGATGAAGTTCAATACAATAAAAGTATGAACATTATAAACGAACGGAAAGACATTCAGGACTTATTTGAAGCATTCCAATCACTTTTATTAACTGATAGGAATGAAATTAAGGAAGAAGATTTCATAGCAATTAGTAATGTTTAGATCATGTTAACATTTGGAAGCATAACACGGTTTTTAAAAATATCGTATTTCCAAAATAAAAAAGACTGACGCCGAGATGCAATGCAATCTTAGCCCAGTCTTTTTTCCTAATTTGTAGATTGCCGCTCTTCAATGCGATAAGGCAGCTCGACTTCCATTTGCTCAACTTCCTCACCGTTCATCAGCTTCGTCAGTAGACGCATGGAAACTGCACCTAAATCATAAAGAGGTACTACAATCGCAGTTAATTGCGGCCGAACCGCACGAGACAGCAATGTATGCTGGAAGCAAATCAATTCAATATCCGTCGGGACAGTAAACCCATCATCACGGATGCCATTCATTATTCCAACTGCAATTTCATCATTGCCGGCAAAAATGGCGGTTGGCCTTTCTTTCATTGTGCTCAATTTTCGCCATTGCTCATAAGCGTCATCGTACGTATTATCTGTTTCGATAAAATACTCTTCGATGATTGGCAATCCCGCTTCCTTAATCGCCCTTTCATAACCAACTTTTTTGCACAGACGGTTAATATCCCTTGTAAGGGGTCCTGACACATAAGCAATTCGTTTATGTCCGTTATCGATTAATTTTTTAACCGCTTCATACGCCGCTTGTTCATGGTCGATATTGACAGTTGGCAAATTAGTGCCAGAACCGAGTGTACCTGCTAATACGATCGGAACATTAGCGGTTTCCATTTCGTGACGGATTTCTTCAGAAATGGAATCGCTCATGAAAATTAAGCCATCCACTTGTTTACCTAAATGATCTTCAAGCAATTCCACTTCTCTTGACGTACGCTTATCGGAATTGGATAAAATGATATTATACTCATACATCGTAGCGACATCTGCTATGCCCCTAGACAATTCCGCATAATAGCTTTTAGAAATATCAGGTACGATGACTCCAACTGTTGTCGTCCTTTTACTCGCCAATCCTCTTGCTACCGCATTCGGCCGGTAGCCTAATCGTTCGATACATTCCAATACTTTTTTCCTTGTTGCCGGTTTGACATTTTGATTGCCATTGACAACTCGTGAAACGGTGGCCATCGATACGTTCGCTTCTCTTGCAACATCGTAAATTGTTACAGCCATCATGATTCTCCTCCCGAGCCAATTATGTATTCACTTACTTCCATTATATACAAAACGCCGGATCCATAAAAGGTCCGGCGCTCAACATAGTCATGTCTACATAACATTTCATTCGATAAACAAATTGGATTGATTCAGCGTAACCTTACACCGTTTGATGTGTTTTCATGAACTTTTGGATTTCTTCATAAAACTCGTCAAACTGCTGAATATCCATTTGCTGCGCTGCATCAGACAAAGCGACCGCTGGATCTGGATGAACTTCTGCCATTACACCATCTGCTCCTACCGCGATCGCTGCTTTTGCTGTAGGCAAGAGTAAATCTTTTCTTCCCGTCGAATGTGTAACGTCTACAAACACAGGCAAATGAGTTTCCTGTTTCAAAATTGGAACCGCAGAAATATCCAAAGTGTTTCTCGTTGCGCGCTCATATGTCCGGATACCGCGCTCACAAAGCATAATTTGGGTATTTCCTTTTGAAATGATATATTCCGCCGCATTGATAAATTCATCGATAGTAGCTGATAGGCCGCGTTTTAGCAGGACAGGCTTATTGACCATTCCCGCTTCTTTCAGCAACTCAAAGTTTTGCATATTGCGCGCACCGATCTGGATGACATCGATATAATCCAATGCCTCTTCCAAATGAGAAGGTGTAATAATTTCAGTCACAATCGACAACCCTGTTTCATCAGCGACTCGTTTAAGAATTTTTAATCCTTCCAGCCCTAACCCTTGGAAATCATAAGGTGATGTCCTTGGCTTATAAGCGCCGCCTCGGAGCATCGTCAATCCTTTAGCTTTAATGGAATCCGCTACTGCGCGAACTTGTTCATATGATTCAACTGCACATGGGCCAAAAATGAACGTCGGTTCCCCGTTTCCAATCTTTTCCCCATTAACGTCAACAATCGTATCTTCTGATTTCCGTTTTCGTGAAACAAGCAATGCATTGCGCTGTTCATCTTCTTGGATTTCAAGCGCAGACATGAAAATCCCCTTGAAAATCTGCTCCAAAACTCCGTTCGGAATCGGGCCTTTATTCGTGTTGATGAGGAAATTCAACATTTCCCTCTCGCGGATTGGATCATATCTATTCACACCTTGCTTTTCCTTCACTTTTCCAATCTCTTGAACGACAGCCGTACGTTCGTTGATTAAATCTAAAATCTTGATGTTCAATTCATCCACTTGGCTGCGCAACTCGTCTAAATTGTTTTGTCTCATCATTATGTCTCCTCCCCGCACATAGCATTCCCTTTTCTCAGCAGAAATTCTATGTTACATTTTTATATAATAGTCCAAGTATAATGAAATGAATTTGAAAAGTCACGTCATTTCTGCAAATTGTCTAAAATTCGCACATTTTGACGTTGAAAGGGTGTATTATTCTGACGAACCAACTTTTTGCACTCGATATCGGAACACGATCCGTCGTAGGTATCATTTTAAAAGAACAAGATGGCAATTTCCATGTTGAAGACTTAATGACGATCGAACATAAGGAACGGTCAATGATTGACGGTCAAATACATAATGTTTTAAGCGTTGCAAAAGTAATATCCGAGATGAAAACAAGACTTGAGGAAAAACATGGGGAATTAAAGCAAGTGAGCGTAGCTGCTGCAGGCAGAGCTTTAAAAACAGCTGAAGGAACGATGACAATCGATATTTCTGATAAGTCATTGTTTTCCACAGAAGATATCAACCATCTTGAATTAGCTGCCGTACAGCAAGCACAGCAGAAATTACTATCCGCATCCAATACCGCGGACGATTATTATTATTGTGTAGGCTATTCAGTCCTCCATTACAAATTGGATGGCGACGAAATAGGCAATTTAATCGACCAAACGGGACGCACAGCCACAGTCGATGTCATTGCTACTTTCCTTCCCCGCGTCGTAGTGGAATCCCTATTATCAGCATTGAAACGGGCTAATTTGGAAATGGAAGCACTAACCCTCGAACCCATTGCGGCCATTAATGTGCTCATTCCTCCTTCGATGAGACGTTTGAATGTCGCATTAGTTGATATAGGGGCCGGCACCTCAGATATTGCAATCACAGCACAAAATACAGTCGTCGCTTACGGCATGGTACCAATTGCGGGAGATGAGGTAACAGAAGCGTTAAGCAATCATTATTTATTGGATTTTCCGATTGCTGAAACGGTCAAAAGATCACTAAACACTAAAGAAGAGATCGTACTCACTGATATATTAGGATTTGAAAACAGAATTCCATCAGCAGAAGTAATAGCGTCCATTCAACCGTCGATCGACAAATTGGCATCTAACATTGCCGAGGAAATATTGCGCCTAAACAACGGGGAGTCCCCGCAAGCTGTTATGGTCGTCGGTGGAGGAAGCTTAACGCCTCAGTTGCCCAATATACTTAGTGAAAAGCTTAATTTGCCACAAAACCGGGTTGCCATACGAGGGCTTGATGCGCTTACTGAAGTGACTCTCTCTGAATCGATTTCATCTTCACCCGCGTTAGTGACACCGATTGGCATTGCAATCGCTGCAAAAAGAGCACCGATTCATTATATGTCCGTTACTGTAAATGACAAGACAATACGTCTATTTGAATTAAAAGAAATGACGGTAGGAGATGCACTTTTAGCTGCCAACGTCAAAGCCCGGCAATTATATGGCAAACCGGGTCTCGGAATGACAATTTCTATTAACGGCAGACAAATTACGATTCCAGGAGAGCATGGCAAACCTTCTATTATTTATTTGAATGGCAAAAAGGCAAGCATAAAAGATTTGATCAAAACTGGAGATATTATCCATCTCACAGCCGGAGTTGATGGCAAAGATGCGTCAGCTACAGTGCAAGAAATTATTGGTGATGACATGGATCCAATCCATATACACTTAAATGGAGAAGAAATGATGATAAAGCCGGAAATTCTTCTCAATGGGATGGCGGCCAATAGAGAAACC
The DNA here is from genome assembly GCF_037144575.1 of Sporosarcina sp. USHLN248. NCBI lineage: Bacteria > Bacillati > Bacillota > Bacilli > Caryophanales > Caryophanaceae > Sporosarcina > Sporosarcina sp. USHLN248. The sequence goes on along the minus strand of NZ_JBBCZC010000039.1, from coordinate 13,462 downwards.
ATTGTTAAGGACCGGGACGAAATACTGTTTAAAAGGAAAACAGAAATTAGCGAGTTAATCGGAAACTCGAATGTGCCAATGAACCATCCTTTTCATGTTGTACATAATGGCAAAAAAATAAATTTGCCTACCTTAGGTCCTTTCTTTGCTGTAAGAGAAAAGATTGTTCCACCTACTTACAAAATACAAGATGGAGACGAAATTACATTTACAACATCTTTGCCATCAGTTAAAGATGTCCTTAATGCGCTCCATTTTCCCGCAGTTTCAAAAATTGAAGTTACTTTCAACGGAGAGCCTGTTTCATTGGAAATGAACAGACGAACGATTCTTTTGAACGGCAAGCCTGCGAGTGAAAAGGATGAAGTGAACGCAGGAGATCGCATCGATGTATCCGAAACGAATGATCCACTTTGCTTTAGTGACATTTTTGCTTATATCGACTATACGCTTCCAAAAACTGCTGCAACAACTTATCAATTATTGCGCAATGGCTCGCCGATTGGCTTTAATGACCCTATCTATCATGGAGACGAATTGCAAATTAAACTATAATCAAGAAAATAAAAAGTAGAGGCTAACCAAATTGCCTCTACTTTTTATTTCACTTTTTTTCCTTTTCAACAGAAATATTATTTTGATTGACAATTTTATTGTCTCCCAAGTTTTCGCTATTGTCATAGGCAACATCGCTGTTTTTAGTTGATTGGTTTTTAGGATCACTATTTTTATCCTTATTAGGATCCACATAATCGACAGCTTCTTCACCTTCTGAAGAAACTGTTCCGTCGTCCATCGGTAGAGAAGTTTTATTAGCCATCGACTTCACTTTGTCAACTAATTGTCCGGATTGCTCTTGAATGGATTTTGTAAGACCATCCGTCTTTTCCTTTGCAACAGACGTCAATTCAGTCGCCTTGTCTTTTGCGACAGCGCTCAGTTCAATGCTTTTATTTTTAATTTGGACAGCTTGCTCAGAAAAGTCATCACGCATTTCTTTACCAGTCTTAGGTGCGAGGAACAGTGCTGCAGCAGCTCCAATGACACCGCCGACTAAAGCGCCCAAAAGAAAGCTTCCAGCACCAGAGTTATCTTCGTCACGGTAAAAATCATCCGTATTTGTAGAACGATATGGGTAGTTTACTGGCAGATTCGAAGGTTCGCCAAAAGTATTTTTATATCGGTTGCTATCGTATTGGTGATCATATTTTGAATCACTGTAATTCGGTTTATAATTTTGTTTTTCTGTCATGTCAATTCCTCCTATGAAATAAAGTGAAAATTTCGTATCCACTCTTTCGTACTTCTCTGCATTACCTTTACTATTTCTCCACTCATCGAATGATTGAAGGTTTGCAGCTTACAGCATGTTCATGTCGGATTCTAAACATTTACCTTTGATTTGGGCTTGGCAGTCTTTTTTGGTTTGGATTTGCTTTATAGACTGTCCAACCTGTCGACCGAGTCGATTTCATTTCCTTCACTCTGTTTGCGATATTCATCGCAACATTGCCCCATTGAATGACTTGAGCGACTTTCTCGCTATTCCGTTCAGCTTCTGTTGTGATGGAATCTGTAACTTTCCGGACGGATTGGTTCAGCCCATTAACCGATTCACCCACCCCTTTCACTGCATCCACTACAGTATTCAGCTTTTCGGATTTCTGTTGAATATCATCCGCAAGTGCATTCGTCTTGTGAAGAAGTTCAGTCGTTTCGGTTGTAACTCCTTCCAATTGATCTTTTAAGCCGTCCATCGTCTCAGACATGCTTTTCATCGTCTTCTTCAACGAGCCTAACGTCATTGAAAGACTAATACATAAAATTAAAAATGCCACTGCGGCAACAATCGCCGCAATATACAATAGATTCACCATGGCAGTGCCACCTCCCGAATACGCTCCATAAACAATTTTTACCCTTTACATTAGGTAATTAAACGCTATTCTCTATAACCTTTTCGACATCTTTCCTCATTTTCCTTCAATAAATACAAATTGATAGCATTTTCCATGACAAGCCGTGAAAAAACAGCCGATCCTACGATCAAGCTGTCTCTTCCTGTTCAGTATGGCTCTTAAATGCATTCAAGTATTTCTGAATATCACCAGCACCCATGAACAAGTAAATGGCTTCTCCATGTGCGTCTAACATATCAATATGATGAATATCCAAATGTTTGGCATGAGGGACTTCATTGATGAGCTCCTGTATCGTCAAAGTACCCGAATTCTCTCTTGCGGAACTGAATATATCACATAAATAAACATAATCCGCCTTTGAAAGGCTTTCCGCAAATTGCGAAAGAAGCGCTGCTGTCCGCGTAAAAGTATGCGGTTGAAAAATTGCGATAATATCTTTATTTGGATACTTTTGACGTGCCGACTCCAATGTCACCCGAATCTCTGTCGGGTGATGCGCATAGTCGTCTATAATTACTTTTCCAAATGACTCCATTACAGTGAATCTCCGTTTCACACCATGGAAGTTCGATAGCCTTTCCCGGACGACTTCTACGGGAATTCCTTCATAATGGCAAAGCGCAATAACGCCTAAAGCATTTAAAATTGCATGATCGCCAGGCTGAGGAACAGTAAACGTATAATAAAATTCATTGCGCACATACACATCGAATGACGATCCGCTCTCCGTCTTCACGATATTGCGGGCTAAGAAATCATTATGATCATCGAAGCCATAGTAGACAACCGGTACATTGGCTTGGATATGCTGCAGTTGTGGATCATCGCCGCAAGCAATTATTCCTTTTTTCACTTTAAGTGCCATCTCACCGAAAGCGTCCATCACATCTGATAAATCTTTAAAGTAATCGGGATGATCGAAATCGATATTCGTCATAATTGCATAGTCAGGTTCGTAAGCAAGGAAATGTCGTTTGTATTCACATGCTTCGAAAACAAAGAACTCGCTGTTTTCTACTCCTCTTCCTGTACCATCACCTATCAAATAGGAAGTTGGCGAACTACCTGACAGAACATGTGCCAAAAGCCCGGTCGTAGATGTCTTTCCATGCGTTCCTGTCACGCCGATTGAAGTAAACTGTTTCATATAAGTTCCTAAAAATTTATGATAACGTATTACTTCAACACCCAATTCTTTAGCTTTCAAAATTTCTGGATGGCTATCCGGAAATGCGTTACCTGCAATAACAGTCATTCCAGGCTTAATATTCTTTTCATCAAAAGGATAAATTGGTATCTTTCTATCATGCAACGGATCTTCTGTAAAGAAATACTTTTCAACATCCGATCCTTGCACTTCATATGAAGAATCATGAAGAATCTGCGCAAGCGAACTCATGCCTGATCCTTTAATTCCTGTAAAATGGAACAATGTCATAATGCAACCTCCCGGGATCATTTCAGTTCCCACATTGTAAAATCCCATTCATCGGGCTACCGTATCATTTTACGGCCCGCGTTATTGGGGTAATATACTACTTATTTTTCATCGGCATGACTTCGGCTCAGACGCAGCCTTATCTTCCTGCCTATCTAATCATTATATAAAAATAAACAAAGACTTTCCTCTTTAATGAATTACGGCTTCTAAATTCCTCATTGTCGATTATGCTTATATTGTTCAAACATACTGTCCGTCAAATAAACATCTCGTGGTTTACTGCCCCGCTGTTCGGAAATGAAAGACAGATTTTCCAGACGATCCATAAGCTTTGCAGCCCGGTTATATCCAATGCCGAAATTTCTTTGCAGCAAGGATGTAGACACACTTCCTTGATCTATAATAAATTGGCAAACTTCCTCAAAGAGTGGATCTGCTTCCTCTTCCTCTACAGCTGCTGCCAATAAATCCTCCTGACCAAATAAATAATCCGGCTCTGCTTCGTTTTGAACGTGTTCTATTATACGTTCAATTTCTTCATCCGTGACAAATGTACCTTGCAGGCGGACGGCTGTTGATTGCCCATTCCCTAAATAGAGCATATCCCCTTTGCCCAAAAGCCGCTCCGCTCCAGCAACATCTAAAATGGTGCGCGAATCAATTTGTGAAGAAACCGAAAAAGCGATTCTTGTCGGCACATTTGCTTTAATAAGCCCTGTAATCACATCAACGGACGGGCGTTGGGTAGCAATAATGAGATGGATTCCGCAAGCACGTGCTTTTTGCGTAATTCTGCTAATGGAAACTTCTACATCTGCTGGTGCCATCATCATCAAATCCGCTAACTCATCTATAACAAGTAGCAAATAAGGCATCTTCAATGAAAATTTGCGTTCTTTCATGACCATTTCATTGTAACGTTCAATATTGCGGGCTCCAATATGTGCAAATAACTCGTAGCGTCTTTCCATTTCCTCAACAGCCCATTTTAGAGCGGCTGTAGCTGCTTTTACATCTGTAATAACAGGGCTCAGCAAATGTGGAATCCCATTATACGGCGCAAGCTCCACCATTTTCGGATCAATTAGCAGCATCTTTACATCTGTCGGATCAGCTTTATACAATAAGCTGATCAATATAGAATTAATGCAAACAGATTTACCAGAACCAGTTGCACCCGCAATCATTCCGTGAGGCATTTTTCGCAAATCGATCGTTACAGGATCTCCTGTAAGATCCAATCCTAACACTGCCTCCATTGGAGAAGTCGACTGCTGAAATTGCTCCGTTTCGATTACTTCAGAAATACGCACCGCTCTTGCCTTTCGATTCGGTATTTCAATACCGATTGAGCTCGTTTTCGGAATAGGAGCTTGAATTCGAATATCTTCTGCAGCTAAAGCTAACTTCAAATCATCGGTCAAATTGCGAATTTTACTCACTTTCGTTCCTTGACCGACAGTTAGCTCAAACCTTGTTACAGTCGGTCCTTGCACTGCTTCAATTACATTAGCTTCTATTGAAAAATGAGATAAAGCTTCCGTTAATTTTTCAGATTGAGAACTTAGCCACTCTGTATCTTCGACATGCTCCTCAGGCTGCAATAGGTAATCCGTTGAAGGCAGTGCATAATAAGGCGGTTCAACCTCTTCAACCGTTTCCTCCTCAAAAGAAATTCTGTCATTTTGCGATAGCTTCGGTTCATTCTGTTCAGCCACGAATTGCACGTCTTGTTGAACCGTTTTTTCTTTGTCGATTGTCGATTGTCGAGTTCGTTGAGAAGTCATGTTCTCCTTATCTTTTTTTAACATAAGTACATTAAATGGAATGATGCGTTCCTTCTTCGTCTCGTTTATTTCGGCACTTTCTTCCGCCGTAGGAGCAGTTTCACATAGATCTTCATCTGATGGTATTTCACCCGATAATTTTAAGTCATCCTCGTAGTGGTCTTCTTTATTCTCTACATTTGATTGCTCCGTATTGCTTTCATAAATGACAGTATTTCCGATGACTTCCTCAACTGCATAATCTTCCTGATTTGCTGTCGCAATTTCATTTTCCGCTTTAGTTCGCTTTTCCGAATGAACAGTAGGCTCTGCATGCTCACTCGTTAATTCGGCTTCGGTTCTCTCACGATTGGTTAGCGGCTTTTCAATTGTGATTTCTTCAACGTCGCTTGCAACTTGTCTGTCGGCTTCTCCTACTTCAAATTGGTCGCTATTTTGCATAGACATGTCATTTGCTTCATCAATGGAAGTATGGACAGAATTCTCCAAATCAATGCGATTATCTTCCATTCCAACAAACTGCTCTTCAGAAATCGAGTTTCGATTTTGCTCTTCATTTTTCATGGAATGAAGCTTTTCATCTTTTGTTTCAGCTGTAAAACCATCTATCGGTATCGATTTTCGAGTTTTATGCTCGGGTCTGTTATAGCCATAAATAGGCGATGGTACACTGGAAGGTGTAAATGGACGACTGCTCCGCTTTGTAATGATCGTTGACTTTTTTTCTTCGATTTCCTCAGTTTTCCCTTTTTCTTTTGTTTTGGATGGCATCGGAAGGTCGCTATCTACCCTTTTGGGGTACTTAACAGATGATGTTGCCCTATGAATATGAACTTCTTGCTCCTTCTTCGGCCATCTTTCATTTTTATATAAAGGGATGGGCACAAAATCATCGTCTTCAATTTCATTTTTTTGCACCGGCTCATTCATTCTATTTTTAGTGTCCTCAGGATCTTCATCCCACCCATAAATTTCAGCATCTGTAATGATAGGAAAACGGAACACAGGACGTTCTTTCTTTTGCATGTCCGCTTCCGCCGATTCCTCAATATCGTTTTGAATATATTCATAATCTTGTTCTTCTTCATTTTCAGTCGTAAACATACGATTGATCATTTTTTTAAACCATGACAACTCTATCACTCTTTTCATATCGATCATCCTATTTTAACAGGTTTGCTTTACGTAAATCAACGACCGCCTAAAAATAAGCAAAACGTACCGTCAATCTATTTGATTGTGCCCACTTTCCTCATACGGTAATTGTGTCCATCCGATTGTCTTCATAGCAATAGAAAACGCAACTTTGGAATCGTCCTCTCAAAGTTGCGTCAATATCATTCATTTTCATGATCATAATTGCTTTCTTTCTTCTCGGTGCTATGCAAAATATCGTACAGCTCATCTTCAGTCGAAATGTCTGCCAACTTCACTTTAGAGCGATATGCCGCCCTGACGATTAAATGTCCAGCTACTGGGGCAGTCAAAAAGACGAAAATAATTCCTAACAAAACCCTGACGCTTATAAAATGCTCCGCAAACAAAAAGTAAGCGAAAGTACCTGATAGCGTAAGCAGGACAGCTAAGGTCGAACTTTTAGTCGCAGCATGCGAGCGTGTATAAACATCCGGCAACCGAATGAGTCCAAAAACGCTAATGACACTCGCAATTCCACCGATTAAGATGAGGAAAGCCCCAACAAATTCACCGATTGCGTTTACGCTCAACGATAACCCCCCTCTCAATGAACTTTGAGAAGGCGATCGTGCCAATAAATGAGAGGATACCTAAAATCAAAATGACTTCCAAAAAGGCTTTCGTCTTCATAATAACTGAAATAACAGCAATCATAGCGATCAGATTTACACCGATCATATCAAGTGCGATGACACGATCAGGCATCGATGGTCCTAAAATGATTCGGACAACGGCGATAGCGATTGTAATTGAAAAAAGAATAAGTGCAATCGTAAGCATCGTTTGAATCATTAGCGTGTCACCTCCATAATCGCTTTTTCAAAGTTTTTCAACTGACTAATCAATCCTTCTTTGGATTGCTCCACATCCATCGCATGGATATAAAGCACATTGCCTTCCGGCGATACTTCCATCACAACAGATCCTGGGGTCAAAGTTAGCAGCAATGACAGCATTGTCACTTCCGAATCACTACTCAACACAGTTTCATATTTAAAAATGCCAGGCTTGATTTTCAATTTCGGGCTTAAAATCTGCTTTAACACAACAATGCTCGATTGAGTTAATTCCGAGATGAATATCAATAGTAATTTAATGATCGCAAATAGTCGACGCAAGTAAAATTGTGTACCGAAAAAACGGTGCATGAAAAAAATGATTCCGATTCCGACAAGGTAGCCGGCAAAGAATGTAGTGAATTTCAGCTCGTCTTCATCGATCAGCGTCATCCATAAAAAAGCGATGAATAGATTCAATAACAACTGGGCGGGCATGAACAGTCCTCCTCTTCTTTCCAGTCAATGCCAAGGAATCGATTAACGGCCTCCTAAGACCGCCTCAATGTATATATCCGGGTCCATTAAAGTGCGTGCAGCATCCGTAACATATGGCGCGAGCACTTCCGCCCCGACACCCAATACAAACGTAAGCACACCTAATAAAATGATAGGCAAAAGCATACCTTTCCGGAGTGGCGTATCTTCATCTTCGTTAATAATCGTTTCTCCCCAGAAACAATTTTTAAAAATCCGCAACAACGAATAAAGGACAAAAATACTGGAAATGAAACCGACAGCCAATAACATGAATGAGCTATTTTCTACAGCTCCCTCCCCAATATAAACTTTCCCAATAAAGCCGCTGAACGGTGGAATGCCGGTTAACGACAGCATCGTTACGAAAAATAGCCAGCCAAGCGCCGGATAGTTCCGGATCAAACCACTCATCTCCGGGATCCTCGCTTTGCCTGTTAAATAAATCATCGTTCCAGCAATTAAAAACAGCATTGCCTTAATGACCATATCATGGATTAAATAATAAATAGATCCGATAAAGGCTGATTCTGTCGAAACAGACAGGCCTATTAAAATGAATCCAATTGCAATAACTACGTTATATGACACAATTTGCCGAATGTCATTATAGGCGATCGCTCCCAAACTTCCTCCAATCATCGTAAGTACCGCCATGATACCAATAGTAGTATGTGTAATTTGAGGTTCATGATAGAAGATTAACGTAAAGACCCGGAACATCGCATAGACACCGACTTTTGTCAGCAAGGCACCAAAAAGAGCAGCTACAGCAGTCGGAGGTGCACTATATGAACCAGGCAGCCAGAAATAAAGTAATAATCCCGCTTTCAAGCTAAAGACGATTAAAAAGATTAATCCGATTACTGTCAAAAGCGGTCCTTGTCCTACTTCAGCAATTCTGACGGAAAGATGCGCCATATTCAGCGTTCCGACCGTGCCATACAAATAAGCAATTGCCACTAAAAAGAACCAAGAAGACAGCACGTTAATCGAAATGTATTTAATGGACTCAATTAACTGCACTTTTCTGCCGCCTAATGTAATCAAAACGTAGGATGACAACAGCATCACTTCGAAGCAAACGAATAAGTTAAACAAGTCACCTGTTAAAAATGAACCGTTCACACCTGCAACAAGGAAAAAGACGAACGGATAGAAAAACATGCGCTCATGCGACTTGCCTATGGAGAAAAATGAATAAATAAGCAAAATGAACGTAATGACAGCAGTTGTAAGACATAGCAACATTGAAAACGAATCCGCTACAAATAAAATCCCAAAAGGCGGAAGCCAATTTCCGAAATCAAGACGTAAAATGCCATCTGACTGGATTAAATTTAAAATATGTATACTTACGCCGATCGTCAATAAGATCGATAACAAACTAAACAATCTTTGAGTCTTTATATAAGGGCGCAAAAACACAAGAAAAATTCCGGTCAATAGCGGAATGATCATCGGCAAAACAATTACATTATTCATCTTTGAACCCTCTCAATGCACCCAAATTATCCGATCCAGTTTCTTTATAAGTACGGTACGCTAACACAAGCAAAAATGCAGTCACTGCAAAGCTGATTACAATCGCAGTTAAAATAAGCGCTTGTGGCAATGCATCTGTAAATTTACCAGTGCCTTCTCCTATGAGCGGGACGTCACCTTTCTTTAAGCCACCCATCGTCATAAGCAATAAGTGCACAGCATGCGACAAGACAGCTGAACCTAAAATGATTCGAATAACGCTTTTGGAAAGCATTAAGTAGACAGCGACCGTCACCAACACACCGATCAATATCGTGATTAACGTTTCCATCAGCTACACATCCTTACTAATACTTAATATAATCGTAACGACAACTCCGACAACTGTTAGCGCAACCCCAGCCTCAAATAGCGTAACCGTCGACAGCTCCGTCTCACCGAATACGGGCAAATTGAAAAGCCCCGCAGTTTGTGTCAGAAAAGAAGCTCCGAATAATAATGATCCAACACCTGTCATGACAGCAAGAAGAACTCCAAACGCAGCCACTTTCTTAAAATCAAAAGGAATTCCCTTGCTGACCGTTTCAACATCATAAACTAAATAAAGAAGCACAAAAGCGGAAGATAGGACAAGGCCTCCGATAAAGCCTCCTCCGGGATCATTATGACCTGAAAGGAATAACTCAATCCCGAACGTCAAGATGATAAATACGACGATCTTAGTAACCGTCCGCAAAATAACATCATTTATCTTCAACGTCCTGTCCCTCCTTCCTTCCTTTTAACTTGATTAACGTATAAACTCCTACTCCAGCAATAAACAACACAACAACTTCCAACATCGTATCAAATGCCCTGAAATCACCTAATATCGTATTTACGATATTTTTACCTCCTGCCAATTCATAGGCGTTTTCAAAGTAAGTTGAAATTGAGTCAAACATCCTGTTACCTTGCACAGATAAAGCAATAACCGTGACAAGTGATCCAACCATTATAGCAATGGCACCTTTTACTGCTTTCGAAAAAGTCGTTGATTTTTCCTTGCTCCACTCAGGTAAAAAGTAGAAACATAGCAGGAATAAGGCTGTCGTTACCGTTTCAATGATGATCTGCGTTAAAGCCAAATCTGGAGCTCTGAATATGACAAATAAAATTGCAATTGAATAACCTAATACGCCGTTTAAGACGATAGCTGTCATCCTTGAACCTACAAAAAGCAAAGCAATTCCGGCCCCCATCATAACGGTGACGATTATATACTCATTAACAGTAATTGGTGCATCATTTTCGAAGTTTATTGACAAGCCGCCTTTCCAAAGCAACATACCGCCAATAAGAACGATAAAAAAGCCGAATATATAGACGAGATAATCTTTCAACTGGCCTGTCATGTAAGTTTTTGTAATCGTTGCTGCACCTTTCTCCGACTTCATTAAAATAGCGTTATATAAAGAATCAAGATTCCAAGTGAGCGGAGTTACTGTATATACTTTTTTCCAGTAACGCAAATACATGTACAGCACTACGCCGATGACAATAACTCCAACTGTCATAATTAACGGGAAATAATCCCATCCATGCCACGCGGAAATATGCGGAATTAGTTCTTCACTATTCGTTAAAGAAGGATAAACTGCTGCCATTGCAGGCTTTAAAATATATTGCCCGATAACATTCGGGAAGAAGAAGATGCCAATTACTAAAAGCGACAATAGAGATGGCGCAATTAGCATTCCAACAGGCGCTTCCTGTATCGGACGATCATCCCTCTCCAATTTAAGATCACCAAAAAATGTCCTAAACACGATGATCAAACAGTAGACAAACGTAAATACACTTGCAATCCAAGCGATGACGGGGAATAGACTTCCCATTGCACCAACCGAGAAAACATCAAGATTTCGCATATGCAAGACCGATTCAAAAAACATTTCTTTACTTAGAAATCCATTGAATGGCGGCAACCCTGCCATTGAAAAACTTCCTATCGTTGCTATCGTGAATGTAATCGGCATTAATGGCATCAAACCGCCAAGTCGCCGAATATCTCTCGTCCCTAACTCATGGTCGACAATACCGACAACCATGAAAAGTGCACCTTTAAATGTAGAGTGATTGACAAGATGAAAGAGCGCCGCGAATGTGGCCTGTGCATATAGAATGGATTGTGTCTGAATCCCGCTCGCATAGGCAGCTGAACCGATTCCTAATAGACTCATGATTAATCCTAACTGGCTAATCGTCGAGTATGCCAATAAAGCTTTCAAGTCCGTCTGACGTACCGCACTGAACGAACCCCAAAACAGGGTAAAAATTCCGACAGAACTGACTAAATAAAACCATATTGCTTCTCCGCCAAATATAGGCATGAAACGAGCGACAAGATAAATACCTGCCTTTACCATCGTAGCGGAGTGCAAATAAGCACTAACAGGCGTTGGAGCTTCCATTGCATCTGGAAGCCATATGTGAAACGGAAATTGGGCTGACTTCGTAAATGCGCCAAGCAAAACGAGCAGCATTGCAGGCACAAACAGTTTATGATCGGTGAATCCTCCAATCATCGTCAGTATTTCCCTAACACTGAATGATCCCGTCATCGAATGTAGCATGATGAACCCTGAAAGCATGCCAATTCCGCCCGAAACAGTAATAAGCATCGACTTTTGCGCACCGTACCTTGACATTTTTCTATGATACCAAAAGGCGATGAGCAAAAAGGATGAAATACTCGTCAATTCCCAAAAAACGTACAACACCATTAAATTATCCGAAAAGACAACACCTAACATTGCCCCCATAAAAATGAGAAGATAGACGTAAAATCGCCCGATTGCTTCTCTTTCGGATAAGTAATATATGGAGTAAAGGATGACAAGAGTGCCGACTCCTGTAATGAGCAGTCCGAATATTAAACTGAGCCCGTCTAAATACGTCGTGAAATTGATGCCCGCGGAGTCAATCCATTTGATCGTATGTATAAATGTCTCTCCGTTTGCAATTGCTGTTATATACTTGCAAAGCGCGATGAAAAGAAACAATGGAACGACTAATACAACCCAGCCTATATGCTTATTGGGAATTTTTTTATGTATGAACGGGATGAACAGAGCAGCTAAAAAAGGTATGAAAATAATGATTGATAACAACAATGATGCAAACCTCCAATATTGAAAAAGATAAATTGAGGTAAAAACGATAATAGAAGGCATACTTGACTGTTCACGCCAATGACGGGATAATAGGTAGCCATAGGAAATCGTTTTTGGGGAAGGCAGTTTTCTTGAATTATACACGAATCCAAGGCCATTCGCACTTATAACCCCCATAGTACATCTTTGCCTTGTCAAAAGGATAGATTTCATATATAATAGCGTGGTTTTCAATTTAACCTATTATCGTGAATTAAAACAACAACTAATAGTTATAAGAGGTGACTACCTAAATGGGCAAAGTGAAAGGCCGTATGGATGAGAGCATTCTCGTCTGTGTCTACTACGGTCCAAATGGTGAACGTCTCATAAGGCGCGGACATAAATTGGCAAAAAGCATGGACTGTCCACTATACATTTTAACAGTTGATCCGCTTCCTTACGATGAATTTGATGCAGATAAATCACAATACGTTGATAAATGGCAAGAACTTGCTAAAGAACTTGACGTAGATGCATTTATTATACGTGATAATGAGAAGCGTCCCACTGCAAAGGTGATTAAAGAAGTTGCACATGAATACAATATTACACAAATCATCATAGGGCAAACTGCCCAAAGCAGATGGGAAGAGATTACAAAAGGATCATTCATGAACGTCCTGCTGCGTGAGATTACATTTGTCGATTTTCATGTCATCTCAGTTGACCGAGCCATCAAGGATGAAGTTGAAGGCATGTTTGAAAAAGGAGTTCGCGCTTATTTAGTGCCAGACGGTGATGGTTATCGCATTAATTTCACTCTATCGAAAGAAGCGCGCTTTGAAGGGATCTTCTTTAAAGAAATTGGGACAGATTTTAATAATGGCATTTTCAAATTCATGTATAACAATAAAATGTGCCAAGTCCCGATTATCGAAGATCGTGTAGGCGACCCTTCCGAAATTAGCTGTAAACTTGAAAAATAATTACGTAAGGATGAAAAAGCATTTAGTTAAAAGGCGACGCTCCGTTCATTATTGAACCGGAGACAGTCGCCTTTTTTCATTTCAAGGGGCTGTCCAATAAGTCCCTAAAATAGAACAGGTGGCGAAAAACGAATCGTTTTTCGCCACCTGTTCTTGTATTTTTCTCATTCAATACTGAAAGTAGCACGCGGATG
>NZ_JBBCZC010000038.1:0-35708 GCF_037144575.1 Sporosarcina sp. USHLN248 | reverse complement strand
ACGGAATTCGGAATTGTGGCATTGGCCCACAATCTACTGAAAGTGGCCGGCATCCGCGTGCTACTTTCAGTATTGAATGAGAAAAATACAAGAACAGGTGGCGAAAAACGAATCGTTTTTCGCCACCTGTTCTATTTTAGGGACTTATTGGACAGCCCCGTCTCAGCTTGTTGACAAACGCTCGCATACGGCGTTGCTCGTCTCGCTCGTCCCCTCATGAACCTTAAGTTCGATTCGGGTCTTCGCTCGACTTCGCGCCTTGTCTGACAAGCGTTTTCAAGCCAAGCTGGGCAAGCACCTATCTCATGACTACAAACCTTAAAAAGACTGTAGACAAAGTAAAAAGATACTTTGTCTACAGTCTGAGACCGCATTCACACATCTAGTGTGGATGCGGTCTTTCGTTTGGACGATTAGTATATGATTGAAATAAGATTCGTTACCGATTTTACGTAAATGCGTCTAAGTAAGTAATAAGTGAGGTGAACGATTTGTCGAGTGAAGCGTGGTTTGATGAATATTATGATGCTGTCTACAGTTACATCCTTATGCTTGTGAAAGAACCCCATACAGCTGAAGACTTGTCTCAGGAGACATTTATGAAGGTTATTCAGAAGGAACATCAATTCAAGGGGAACTCCCTTGTCAAAACATGGATTTTCCGTATCGCTTACACGACAACGATGAGTTATTTCAGAAAGAAGAATCCCATTACCTATTATTTTGATATAAATACTCATATCACCAAGCACGAACGATCATCAGAGGAAATTGTTCTTCTTAATTCGCAGCAGAAGCAATTTTACGAAGCGCTAAGCCAACTAAAGCTAAGTTACCAGCAAGTCATTATCCTGCGGAAAATCCAAGGGTTCTCTACAAAAGAAACATCAGCTGTCCTCAATTGGTCGGAAGGAAAAGTGAAGATGAGTCTGTTAAGAGCGCTTGACGCGTTCAAAAAAGAGTTAGAGAAAGGTGGTTTTACGAATGAAACACTTATCTGATGATGATATAGCGCAAGAATTGGAGAAACTTGGCCAAGCGTTTAAACCTTCTTCCATACAGAAAGAGAAAATACGCCGAAGTATCTTTGTTCTAATCCACCCTAAGAAAGTGTTTCGTACAAATACATTTCTCCCTACTTTCATCTCACTTATTGTTCTGCTTGTGGTCGGCATCGGTTTATATGTAACCATTGATGGTTCTGATACAACGAATGTAACTGCTTCATGGGACGGGATGCTTTTAGAACAATCAAGTCAAACGAGTGCTACTAGGTTCGCTTTGAAATTCAATGGAACTTCATTGACCATTGAAGATGATTTCCTTGGCTCAAATTTTATGTCAGATAAAGCGGATAGGGAAGCATACATGCGTGGCTATAAAATTAAGAAGCCCCTCTTAACACCTGGGATCTATGAAAATTATACGATTACACAGAGGGGCGATACGTACACACTCAAGGTCAATGGCAAAACAGGGTTCACTTATAACTTCAAGATATTAGGACCAAGAATTCTTGTGGGGGAAGATGGTGTCGAATATTCCACAAGGATCTATTTGGATACACTGGAGGCAATCACTGATGACATAACTCCTGAACATTTGGAGATAGCTCCTCAATCAGAACATACATTTTTAATTGAATGGGAATTGGATTCAATGGATAGAGGAAATCATGATTTCGAATCACATGGACACGGGCAACTCGTCGTTTCAACTGATTTCGACGAGCTACAGCGGGGGCATGTCGTTTATTATCATATGCCGTCTTCCGTCATCGCCAAGAATTCGGCAGTTCCTGAAATGTATATCGGGAGGGTTGTCGGATTACCCGGTGAAACAGTCGAGATTAAAGGCGGCCAAGTGTATATCGACGGAAAAAAGCTTGATACGTTTTATGGTAAAGCAACAATGAATGGCTTGGGCGAGGAAGAGTATTTCGATTCGGTTCCGAAAAGTAGAATTGGAGATGAACAATCAACAAGGGAGTACTTCAATATGGACATGGCAGCCGTAGCTGTTAAGGAAAATACAGTGTTTATTCTCGTCGATCAATGGTGGAGAGGATACGATAGCCGAGAGTATGGTCCATTGCCGATTGGAGAGATTGAAGGGATTATTACGGGTCTTGCGGAATAACATGATCCAGTAAAGGCACGCGGAAACCCATAGTGCCTTTACTGTTTGTTTTCTTGTACTGCCATGATTTTGTCATAATTCCCTTGGGCCTTGCCCTATCAAGCTTTTACCTGTCCTCTCTTACCAAGTTACCTATCTTCTATATTGACGAAAATTAGTAGACCCCCTAAACTATGAATATTAGTTGAGGGGGTCTACTATATTGAGAGAGAAATTGGAAGAGGCAATTGAGTTATTTCAGGAAGTACTAATCTACGGATCAGAGCATGTTGTAAAAACGGTCAATGTCGACGTTTGGAATGACTATTCACCTGAGCAAATCCAAGTGCTGAAAATACTTTCGACACAAGGTCCCTTATCAAATGGAAAATTAGCCGAAATACAAGGAGTGCATAAAAGCGCTATTTCGACTCGTTTGAAGAAGTTAGAAGAAAAAGGGCTTGTTTCCTCCGATAAAGATCCGAATGATCAACGTGCGAAAATTGTACAGTTGACCACTTCTGGGGAAGAAGTTCTCAAAAAGTCCGACGAAGCGGTTTATGAAAGTATCGTGAAACTATTTGTCGGAAAGGTAGAAGAACATGAGGTTGATACGTTTGTTAACACATTTCGTAAATTAAAAGATATTTTACATATGAAAGGAATGTAAGTATGAAACAAGTGCTGAAATTTAAATGGCCGATATTCATTGGGATTATCGCGCTAACCGTAATTTTATTCATCCTGTCCCCTGACCTTGCGAAACAAGCTGAAGACGCCGGTTCTTTCCAGCTTCCTCCTACGGCAGAATCGCAGAAAGCGGCGGACATATTGGAGAAAGCGGGCGCTGCAGAGGAAACCATTTCACTCGTTTATGCACTCGACCAACCTGTAGATGACGCATTAAAGAAAAATGTATCTGCAGTGGCACAAAAAATCCAATCAATCGGGAAACCGGTGAAGGAAGTATTAGATCCGTTTGAAAATGAAGAGATGGAAAAACAGTTAGTTTCAGAGGATAAGAAAACGATCCTCGTGCCAGTTACGGTGGATGGAGCTCATGAAGAAATTATTGAGCTTGCGGGTAAAATCCATGCAGACCTACTTCCTAAAGATGAAACTGTCTATTTGACGGGTGAAGCGATCATTAACAATGACGTCAATATTAGCGCGCAAGAAGGGTTAAAAAAGACGGAATTGATTACAGTCGTTCTGATTTTTGCTTTGTTACTGATTGTATTCCGCTCGATTGTGACGCCTTTTGTTCCTCTATTGGCGGTCGGTATATCTTATTTGCTTAGCCAATCAATCGTTGCTTATTTCATCGATTGGTTCGACTTCCCTGTTTCGAACTACACGCAAATCTTCCTCGTGGCGATTCTGTTCGGATTAGGAACGGATTACTGTATCCTCTTGCTTAGCCGGTACAAAGAAGAATTATTAGCTGGTCACGAAGTAGAAGAATCGATCGTAAACACATACAAAACAGCGGGGCGCACACTTTTTATCAGCGCAACGGCAGTGTTTATCGGATTCGCAGCGATCGGATTTGCGGACTTTCCGATCTTTAAATCTGCTGTAGCAGTTGCTGTTGGGATTGCGGTTCTGCTCGTCATTTTGTACACAATCGTTCCATTGTTCATGGTTTTATTGAAAGATAAATTGTTCTGGCCATCCAAGGGCGCAGCTTCCCATAAGGACAGCAAAATTTGGATCGCATTCAGCAAAGTGTCGGTTGCCCGGCCGCTTATTTCGATGCTCATCGTTGCGGTTATTACGATTCCGGTTCTATTGACATATGACAATGACTTGTCATTCAATACAGTCGATGAAATCGATGACAGTAAGGAGTCTGTCATGGGACTCAATCGGATTTCCGAAGCGTTTGGTGAAGGAGATTCATTGCCAGTCCAAGTCATCTTGAAAAAAGATACGAAGATTGTAAATGAACAAGATGTCACCTACTTGGAGTCGATCAGCAAAGACATTGAAAAAGTTGATGGTGTGAAAAGCGTTCGTACGATAACACGTCCGACAGGAGAATTAATCGAGGACTTGTATGTCGATCATCAAATTGCGCTGATGGCGGATGGTTTGAATGAAGCAGTCGGTGGACTTTCAGAAGTTCAAGACGGACTTCGCCAAGTGCAAAGTGGGTTAACTGAAATTACAGGTCAATTGCCTTCTGGTTCAGCCTCCACGGGAGGTGCAGGATTGCGCCAAGCAGCTGGTGGCATTAAGCAAATCAATGAACAGCTTTCTCAAATAGCCGGCGGGCTTGAACAAGGAATGCCCGCTGCACAAGCCGCAGGTGGTTTGAAAGCGTTGGGATCCGAGCTTGGCAAAGTGAGCGATAGCTTGTATGGCGCTGCCAATCAGTTAGATGGTGCAGGCGGTCAAATGGGTGCCTTATCCGGTGGTCTGAATGAGCTTGCAAAAGGCGTTGAAGCAGCTAACGGAGGGCTTGGCGAAATTCACAAAGGACTTTCCGAACTAACTGATATGATGAAAGATATGGGAAATACGAAGAGCGTGCGGGATACAGGGCTGTTCATTCCAAAAGGCACACTTACAGAAGATGAGTTTGAACCTGTCATTGACCGGTATACGATCGATGAAGAAACAGGTATTATGTTAGAAGTTATCCTTGAACAGGATCCGTATTCCCGAGAAGCGATTGGAACCGTGGAAGAAATCGAAAAAACCGTCCACCGATCCGTCATCGGCACACCTTTCGAAAAAGCGGATATCGCATTTAGCGGAATTTCCGTCATGAATGCGGACTTGAATGATGTTTCGACGAAAGACTTTACACGGACTGTGACGATCATGCTCGTCGGCTTGTTCATCGTGCTGTTCATCCTATTCCGTTCGGCAATTATGCCAGCCTATATGATCGGTTCATTGTTGCTCACTTATTACACATCTGTGTCCATTACGGAGCTCATCTTCGTTAACGGACTTGGATATGATGGCGTCAGCTGGGCCGTTCCATTCTTCGGCTTCATCATGCTAATCGCGTTAGGCGTCGACTATTCGATCTTCCTGCTTGACCGCTTCCGAGAAGAAAGCATTAATGGGAAAAACGTCCGAGACGCCCTAATTACATCTATGGCGAAAATGGGCACGGTCATTATTACCGCAGCGATTATTTTAGCAGGTACATTCGGTGCGATGATGCCATCCGGTGTATTGAGCCTTGTCCAAATCGCGACGATTGTTATTACAGGATTGCTGTTGTACGGTTTGATTATCTTACCGTTGCTCATTCCGGCGATTACTGTGTCGTTTGGCCGTGGGGTTTGGTGGCCGTTTAGAGGGTGAAAATAATAAATAGAGCAGTAGTCGAATTGGCTGCTGCTCTGTTTTTTGTTCCCCCTATTCAACAGTTACAAATCATAACAACATTTCCATCTATGTCCTTTATATTAAACCAAGCTGTCTCTTCAACCCACTCGATTTCCCGCACAATCTGAATTCCCTTATCTTTAACATACTGGTAGGCTTGCTCGATTTCGGGAGCATAAAGATTAAAAATCGGACTCGGACTAACAGTATGTTTGAAGTGCAGATCAAAGGTATGATCATCTAAAGTTAACGAAGTTGTTCCGATTATGGGTAAGTTATAAACCGGTGACACAACCTTCTCTATATCAAGATCCAATCCTAACAAGTCGGAGTACCATTGTGCTGAAGCCTTCAGATCAGATACATGAATAAAGACACCATTCATCTGATTCTTTATTGGCGTTGTTTTATTCATTTGAAACCTCCTCTTTTTGGCGCATTTGATTAAATTTTGTAGAAAATGAAGGCTTTCCCCTTATTCTCTATTGCTTTCAATTGCCTCTATTAATGGTTTTAGCCAGTCATGCAAATTAGTAAATTGGAATCCGCTGTTTGTAGCTTTTTCATTCGTCATATACCAAGAAGAAGGGATGGCATAAGGCGAGCGTATGTCATCGTTTTTCTCTAAAGAAATCTTTGCAGTTTTCCCTGTAGCTTCTTCAACTAAATGAATGAATTCGTCCAAGGAAATTCTCCCGTTAGCCGTTGCATTATATGGGCCTTCCACTTGAGACATACCTGCCCATTTTAAAAATCGGGCTGCCTCAGTTGCTTGGATAAATGACATTTCTGCACCCATATTCAGAAAACCAATCGTCTCCTCATTCGCAACGCGTTCAACATGAAAATGTAAACGACGTGTGTAATCATCCTCACCCATTACAATTGGGAAACGAACTGCCACAACAGGGAATTTTGCATATTTAAAAAATACTGCTTCCGCTTGACGTTTTCCCTCTCCGTACGTGAATTGATCCTTATCGCCAAATGTAATTTCATAATTGTACGGATCAAAGTCAGCCTCACTTTTTTCATTCCCATCTGCTTCATAAGTGGAAAGTGTTGACGTAAAAATCAGCTTGCCAATTCTCCCGTTAAATATTTCACACAAAGCATAAGCGTCATCTGGCGAATAGCAAATATTATCATACACAATATCGAAAGTACGATCTTCAACTTTCTTTGCAAGTTCTTCTTTATTTACACGATCGGCTATAAGATGTTCCACTTTATCACCGAAAGGATTGTCCGATTGTCCCCGTGTTAGAATCACAACATGATGTCCATCCTCGATTAATAACTCGACTAATTTACGGCCAAAAAAACGAGTGCCGCCAAGAATTAAAATATTTTTCACTAATTCATTCCCCCTTTGCTCCAATGTACTTTAAGCTTTTCGCACATGACCTCTATCACCTTGGATAGGAGGGAAGCCCTTATTAGGCTCTCGATGCAAGCCCTACATTGAAGAGAATTCAACTTTCACCATAGAAACTCCCGCATTGTCTATTTCCGATACATAATTTCTCCCGCCACAACCGTCATCACGACTGCTATACTTATGATGTCTTCCACATCCACCTTAAACAAATCCCTATCCAACACTGTAAAATCCGCATCAAAACCGACGCCTAACTTCCCACGTGAATCTGCTTTGCCGATCGTCGCCGCGCTGCCTGTTGTGAATAAACTGATCGCATCAAAACGGCCAAGCTTCTCCTTCAGCAAGTACCCTTCATGCGTCTCGCCCGGCTTCCTTCTTGTCACTGCGGCATAGATGCCAATCAACGGATCGACCTCTTCAATCGGAGCATCCGACCCCGCCCCACAAATGAATCCTTCGTCAATCAACCGCTTCCAAGCATACGCCCAGTCCAAACGCTCTTCACCTAACCGGTCCATCACCCACGGAAAATCGGACGACACGAAAACGGGTTGGATATCCAATACAACAGGAAGCTTCTTCATTCGCTCCACTAAATCATCCCGCAACACATTCACATGGATGAGCCGATCCCGCTTCCCTTCAGGTACAGGATGGCGCTCAATCGCGTCTAATCCTTTTTCAACCGCCGCATCTCCAATCATATGCATCGCAACTGCTTCCCCATACTTCCGTGCTGTCGCCACATGTTCGTCGATTTCCTCATCTGTCAACACAGCAGTACCGCAAGTTGAAGGATCATCGGCATATGGTTCGCTTAATAAAGCCGTCCGCCCGCCGAATGCGCCATCAACAAAAAACTTCATCTCGCCCGGCACGATCCACGGTTCATCATACGTCACATCGTCTTCCATCAATTGAGTGAATACTGTAGAACGCCGCAGCAAATGTGCCCGGAATTTTTTCTTCTGCGCTCCAATGACATTTTTAAAGGCGTTCAAAGGATTATGATAATCACCGTAATAGCCTAAGTCATCCGTCACTGCTCCGGTCAGTCCTTTTGACAATAAATCATCGACCGATTTCTCAAGCGCTTTCGTCAACATCTCCTCCGTCGGCTCTGGAATGAGCTGCAGCATTCGATCCATCGGGCCTTCTTTCAACAACCCAGTTGGTTCCCCATTTTCATCCCGCTCAATAACCCCGTCATCCGGATCGGGCGTATCCTTCGTAATATTAGCGAGTTCAAGCGCTTTCGAATTAACGATCGCCGCATGCCTGCACGTCCGCTTCAAAAACATCGGTGAATTCGTCACTTTATCCAATTCATAGCGAGTAAAAATCTTTTTATCCGCAAAATTGTTTTCATTCCACCCTTCGCCAATAAACCATTCATCCGCCTCCAAATCCGGATAGGCGTTCATGAGCATATCCATCATGCCCTCAGAGGACTTTGCCTTGGATAAATCCAAGCTGAGCAGCTTCTGCCCGTGCCCAATCATATGCATATGATTGTCAATGAATCCTGGATAGAGGACGGCCCCTTGCAGATCCACCTCTTCATCCGCTTGCTCCTTCAAAGATTCATATGTGCCGATCGCAGCAATTTTTCCGTTTTCGGTAACAATAGCCTCGACCGTCTCCCCTTCTTTCTCCATCGTATAAAGCGTGCCATTATGCCAAATTACTTTCATTGCCATCCCCCTTTTCTTCCTCTTATTCTAAACTTTCAAGCAACAATGAGCAATCCTGCCCGCTTGAATGCTATAATGAAATCTATCAATGAAGGAGGGACATGGAATGAGGTTAACCGTATATCTTGCAGGTGAAATCCACACATCTTGGCGCGAAGAGGTGAAGGAAAAGGCTGCCGAACTACAACTGCCGATCGATTTCGTTGGCCCGATGGAAGATCATGATCGTTCCGATAACATCGGTGAAGAAATCTTAGGCAAACAGCCCGATGCAATCTTTAAAGACGCCGCCGCTTCAAGCTTCAACAACTTACGAACAGAAATTTTAATGAAAAAGGCCGACATTGTCATCGCTCTCTTCGGCGATCAATATAAACAATGGAATACGGCAATGGACGCAAGCGCAGCCGTCGCTTTCGGCAAACCGCTCATCTTGATCCGCAGCGAACAACATCACCACGCGCTAAAAGAACTATCCCGCAAAGCATACGTTACCGTCGAAACCGTCGACCAAGCCGTCAAAGCATTGCAATATATTTTCGAATAAACAACAAAACGCCACCTGCAACGGGTGGCGTTTCGCTTATGGAGTTTATAAGTAGTATGGACGACAGCAAACATACATTTTGCGCCAGTAAAACAACACTCTACGCCAGTAAACGAACAAACCATTAACCATTTACAAACTCTTAACAATCCCTTCATATTCACTCAACACTCTTCGCCTACACTATAGAAAAGCCTCAATCCAATTAGGAGGATTTCCAAATGACTTTACTTCAAGAACGAATAAAAGATAAACCGCTAACAGTTGTCAGAAACGAAAGCTGGTCGAAACCGATTTACGAAACGAATGGATTAAATTTATGGTATGGAACGTCGCATGCCTTAAAAAATATCGATCTTTCTATTAATGAAAAAGAAGTGACTGCCATTATCGGTCCATCCGGCTGTGGTAAGTCCACTTATTTAAAGACATTGAATCGCATGGTGGAAACTGCAGCAGATGTTACAATTTCCGGACATGTCACGTTCAAAGGAAACAACATATTAGGCAAGGAAATGCCTGTGGAAATCTTGCGTTCGAAAGTAGGAATGGTATTCCAAAAACCAAATCCTTTTCCGAAATCGATATACGAAAATGTCGCATTTGGACCAAGAGTGCATGGCATTCGCAACAAAGCAACGCTCGATCGTATTGTAGAGGAAAGCTTAAAGAAAGCCGCACTTTGGGATGAAGTGAAAGATCGGTTAAATAAAAGTGCATTCGGTTTATCCGGCGGTCAGCAACAACGCCTTTGCATCGCTCGCTGCCTTGCCATCGACCCAGAAGTAATTTTAATGGACGAACCGACTTCCGCGCTGGACCCAGTTTCAACACATAAAATAGAAGAATTGATTCGTGCCATTAAAAATGACGTGACGATTGCGATCGTTACACATAACATGCAACAAGCAGCACGAATCTCTGACCGAACTGCATTTTTCCTCAATGGAGAAATTATAGAAGAAGATCGGACGACAACAATTTTCAACAACCCATCAGACAATTTAACCGATGACTATATAAATGGCCGTTTTGGCTGACCCTTGAAACCATGTGAGAATTCATTTCTTACATGGTTTTATTTTTATGTAAATCAATCATTTACAATACCTTTACATTTTAACAACACCCTCTTAACATTCAACTCTTATACTCTATAAGTGAAAGGCATTATCATACAAACAGTTTAGGGGAGGACGTTTTAAATGAAGTTCAATAAAATGCTTTTGTTCATAGTGATTGCTGCTATTGCAGCCATTGCCGCAGGCTGCGGAGCGCAAGCCGATGAAAAAAAAGATGGAGATACAGCTACATTGGAAGGCAGCGTCGCTATTGACGGTTCCGGCACAGTATACCCACTGATGGCAAAATTAGCTGAAGAATATATGTTGAACGAACAAGAAAACGTATCTGTTGAAGTGAGCCGCGCAGGAACGAGCGCTGGTTTCAAAAAATATTTGGTCGAAAATGGTACGGATTTCAACAACGCTTCCCGTCAAATCAAAGATGAAGAAGCTCAAGAAGCGGAAGCATTGAACATTGAAACAAAAGAATTGAAAGTAGCTTTAGATGGTCTAACTTTCGTCATCAATAAAGAAAATGATTGGGCAACAGAAATGACACCTGAACAATTGGTAAGCATTTTTCTATCGGACGGCAATGTAAAGAAATGGTCCGACATTAACCCTGAATGGCCAGATGAAGAAATTCACGCTATGGGACCAAACGAAAACCACGGTACGTATGAATTCTTCTATGAGAAGATTTTAGATAAAAAAGATATGCACCAAGACGTCAATTTACAGCAAGAATATTCAACACTCGTTAATTTAGTTTCGGAAGATAAAAACGGAATTGCCTTCTTCGGATTTGGCTATTACGTAAACAACCAAGACAAATTGCAAGCTGTCTCTGTCGATTTTGGAAACGGACCTGTTGAACCTGCATTGGATACCATTGCGGAAGATGGCGCATATGCCGACTTTACACGACCTGTCTTTACGTACTTAAACGTTAACCATGCGAAAGACAAGCCTCAAGTAAAAGACTTTGCACTTTATGTAATGAACAATGCAAACAAATTTGCAGGCGAAACTGGTTTCGCACCAATCCCTGAAGCGGAAGCGAAAGAAAACATTGAGTTTTTGGAAGGGCTAAACTAAACAAGCTCACGATTATATTGCAATGACTGGGGCACCGTTAGGAGTTTTTCGACTTCTTAACAGCCCCTTTCCCTTATTTTCCGAAAGGAGATTCTTATAATGAATCAAGGTTTTACAAAATCAGATGATCTCAATATCCGACAGCTGATCGATCAACATCAAAATTCGAACGTTTGGAAACGTAAGGCAGAGCGACTGATCCCAGTCTTTCTTTGGCTCATTGCATCAATCTCTGTATTGACAACAATCGGCATACTCTTCACGCTTCTATCTGAGACGATCGAGTTTTTCAAGCGTGTTCCAATTGCAGATTTTTTTACCGGGACCGTCCTGAAGCCGCTTAGTCAAAATCCGGAATTCGGTGTTCTCCCCCTTCTTATGGGAACGATCACGTCTTCTGCCATCGCCATGATCGTTGCTGTACCGATCGGATTAATGGCAGCGATTTATTTAAGCGAATACGCGTCTGTGAAAGTGCGTAAAATTGTCAAACCGCTGTTAGAGCTTTTAGCGGGCATTCCGACGATTGTCTATGGCTTTTTCGCCTTTACCTTTGTAACGCCTTTGCTTCGGGAGTTTATCCCTTCTTTGCAATCAACGAACATTTTAAGCCCAGGCATCGTTATGGGAATTATGATCATCCCAATGATCGCCTCTCTCTCGGAAGATGCAATGAGCTCCGTGCCGAATGCAATGCGTGAAGGAGCTTACGGACTTGGTGCAACGAAATTAGAAGTGACGCGCAAAGTCGTCATCCCGGCAGCTTTATCGGGCATTATCGCATCTTTTGTCTTAGGTATTTCACGTGCTATCGGTGAAACGATGATTGTCACAATCGCGAGCGGCAGTACGAAAAACTTCACTTTTGATATTACGCAATCCATGCAAACGATGACAGCTTATATCGTCGAAGTAACAGGTGGAGACGCACCTGCAGGCTCCACTGTTTACTACAGCCTTTACGCAGTTGCAATGACACTATTCGTCTTTACACTACTTATGAACATATTGGCGCGATTCATTTCTAAGAGATTCAGGGAGGAATATTAAAATGCACCAAATGAACCAGGCTGACATGATGAAAAAAGCTAAATGGCGTTTATTTTTGAATAAAACAGCAACGGTTCTTTTCATGCTATCTGCTTTTTTCGGCTTATTCTTTTTAGGCCTTCTCTTCTACAAAGTCTTTACTGACGGCATCGCGTTTATCAATTTCGAGTTTTTGACAGGCAAACTATCAACGCAACCCGAACGCGCCGGCATTATGGGTGCAATTTTAGGAACTTTCTATTTAATGCTATGTGTTGTGCCTATAACAATGGTCGTTGGTGTTGGCACTGCGCTTTACTTAGAGATGTATGCGAAAAAAGGGAAAGGATTGCAGTTCATTCAAACGAACATCGCCAATTTGGCAGGCGTTCCGTCAATTGTCTACGGAATATTAGGGCTAACCGTTTTTGTACGCGCCATGAACTTAGGCAATATTGTTTTAGCAGGCGGTTTAACGATGTCATTGCTCATCCTGCCAATCGTTATCGTAGCAAGCCAAGAAGCAATACGGGCAATACCGTTTCATTTAAGCGAAGCATCTTACGGATTGGGCGCGACGAAGTGGCAAACGATACGACGTGTCATTTTGCCGGCAGCCTTGCCAATGATTTTAACAGGCGCCATCTTATCATTATCGCGTGCAATCGGTGAAACAGCACCGCTTGTTGTCATCGGCATTCCAGCGTTGCTCATTCCATTTCCAGGAAGCATTTTCGACCGTTTCACTGTATTGCCTATGCAAATTTACTATTGGACGTTGGATTCTTCACTTGTTGCAGAATACGCAAACTTAGCAGCTGCTACGATAATCGTCTTGTTGCTCTTGCTGTTTTTACTTAATTCTGCAGCAATCTTAATCCGTAACAAATTCCAGCAAAGCTTTTAAACATCCATATATACGAAAAAGCGCTTGGATTCTACTCTCCAAGCGCTTTTTCATGTTAATCCTCAGTTCCCATCTCTTCGCGGACAACATCTGCTATTCGGTTTACGTAACCCGTGCAAGCATTTTGGTCAGGCGCTTCTACCATGACACGGACAAGTGGTTCAGTTCCGGATGGACGAACTAACACTCTGCCGTTGCCAGCCATTTCTGCTTCCACTTCTTTAATAACTTGTTTCACACGGTCATTTTCTGTCACTTTATTTTTATCCGTTACTCGCACATTTACGAGTTCTTGAGGATATACCGTCATCTCGCTTGCAAGCTCGGAAAGTTTACGTCCTGTTCGCTTCATAATATTGACAAGCTGCAACGCTGTCAATAAACCGTCTCCCGTCGTGTTGTAATCAAGGAATACAATATGGCCCGATTGTTCTCCGCCTAAATTGTAATTGCCTTTCCTCATCTCTTCCACTACATATCGATCGCCAACAGCTGTTTTTACACTTTGTATACCATTCGCTTCAAGCGCTTTATAAAATCCTAAGTTACTCATAATTGTTGAAACAATCGTATCAGATTTTAGACGGCCTTTCGATTGTAGGTGGCGTCCAATGATAAACATAATTTGATCCCCGTCAATAATTCTGCCCAATTCGTCTACTGCAATGAGACGATCACCATCTCCGTCGAATGCCAACCCGATGTCAGCACCCTTTTCCACTACCAATTTGCTAAGCTCTTCTGGATGTGTCGATCCAACACATTCATTAATATTCAAGCCGTTTGGCGAAGCACCCATCGTCGTTAAATCCGCATCCAAATCTGCGAATACATGAGTTGCCAACGAGGAGGTAGCCCCATGCGCACAATCCAATGCAACATGAATATTTGTAAATTCCTCGTCTACTGTCTGCTTCAAGTATTGAATATATTTATGGCCGCCTTCCAAGTAATCAGTCACTGTGCCGACATCGGCGCCAATTGGGCGTGGAAGCTCATCTGTCTCCTCATTTAGCAGCTTTTCAATTTCTTCCTCCTGTGCATCAGTCAGCTTAAAACCATCTGATCCGAAAAATTTAATGCCATTATCGGCGACAGGGTTATGGGAAGCCGAAATCATGACGCCTGCTTGTGCATTCATCGCTCTTGTCAAATACGCTACTCCTGGTGTACTAATAACACCGAGCCGCATCACTTCAACTCCTGTTGACAATAGTCCCGCAATGAGCGCATACTCAAGCATCTGACCTGAAATTCGCGTATCGCGGCCTACAAGCACTTGTGCAGGGCCAGTAGATTCTTTTGTTAATACATAACCGCCAAATCTGCCCAATTTAAATGCTAGTTCTGGTGTAAGCTCTTTATTTGCAATTCCGCGGACTCCATCTGTTCCGAAGTACTTTGTCATATCATCCATTCTCCCTTTCAATGCTGTCCATCAGCAATCTTCATTTTCAATTGCATTTTCGTGCAATTGCAGATTTTGAATTGCGCTTAAGGCCTTTAGGATATTAGCTATGCAACTGTGTTGACGAATCGAGTTGCCCTGCATCATGTATTTGCATGGAAAGATAGGCTTCTATAAAACATCGTAAACCTAAACTGCTCATCTAATAATCCTTTCAAAACCTGTGTCATTCTCAGCCGACTGCGGAGCTACGATTTGTAGCATAGTCAGCTCTCACACATCCTGCGCGCCGGAGAGCTTAACTTATTTCAGTTTGAATACGAACAACCAATTGTTCACATATAAGGTGATTCTTTGTAACTGTATAAGTTAAGCAAGTTCAACCTTTAAAGTTACTTCCTGATCTGAAAGCACATAAGCAATTCCAGCAGGAGCTTCCAATGAAACACTGTAGACATGTTCGCCCTCTTCCTCAGTACCTGAAGCATCTACAATGAGACTGAAATCTGATATATCCAGGGAATCCAAAATTTCTTTCCTTCCCGTTACCGTAATATCAATTAATCCGTCTGCCGGTTTTTGAAAATGACTCTTAAAAGATTCATCAAGCCCTTTTACAATGACCGGTACACCTTTATATTGTTTAGACACTTCGTCATCAGTGATGTCTGCCTCTTCTTCCGGAGGAGGTTCCTCTCCGGTTCTGTTAGAGGCAACTATATTTACTTTAATCTTGTCAGTCGATAGCTTGGACACACCTTTCGGCTTTGCCAATTCTACATTGATTGAGCCTGACTTTTTAACGTCTGTTACATCTACATCCACATTGAAATTTTCTATGGAATCCAATACTTTTTTCGGTCCATATAGCGTAATGAACTTCGTTTCCGAAAAAACGGAATCAATCGAGATATCGTCTGGCGCAACACCTTTCTGCTTCACAACAATCGGAACTTCCTTACTGTTCTCCTCGATATCGACTTTGACGGTAACTTCTTCAGGTTCAATTGTGACATTCAACTTATTAAGATCTCGATCGAGCACCCGAACCCTCGCTTTTTGCTCAAATGATTTATTAATACCATTATCTTTCGTTACCGATACCTTTACGAAGCTAATTGAATCAATGACGCTTTTCGCGCCAGTTACTTCGATTGCCGCAGGTTCAACACCCATGTTGACGACGTGGAAATCCTCGGCAAGAAGACGCTCGTTAAACTCAGGATCAACTTTAAAAGACTGAGTTATTTTTTCTTCTATGACAACATCCACAGTAGCTGGATCCAACTTCACTTGCAATTTATCGGAAATATTTTCTGTTTGAATTTCCACTTTATGACTACCCATTGGTAAACTGCGCAAATCGGCCTTCACAGTGAAATCTCTCATTATTTTTAGCGACTGAACAATGTTAGGAGGACCTTCTACTGTGACATTGACACTTTCCGGCAGTCCGGTGACGACTAAGTTTTCATTGTCGTAATACACTTCCAATGGAACGTCCCGGATAATATCCACTGTATCTCCAAATGTATTGCTTGCTGATTTATCCTCTTCTCCTTTAACAGTAACGAATAAACTAAGGGCTAGTATTAATGCAGTGATGCGGAGAAACCATGGCCTATCCATGAATTTATCCATCTTTACGCCTCCTCCATTTCCAGAATGAGGTGTTTGTGTCTTCAACTTCAGCACCAAACCACGAAAGACGCAGTTGTTTTTGAAAATCTTCGATTGATAGGTTACGGTTAATGTCGCCGTTGGACGTTATACTAATTGCGCCTGTCTCCTCCGATACGACGATTGTAATGGCATCTGTTACTTCACTAATTCCAAGAGCTGCCCGATGCCTTGTTCCCAACTCTTTGGAAATGAACGGGTTTTCGGAAAGCGGCAAATAACATGCAGCTGCCGCAATTTGGTTGCGCTGTACAATGACGGCACCATCGTGTAGTGGCGTATTCGGAATGAAAATATTAATGAGTAATTCCGATGTAATATTGGAATTCATCGCAATTCCAGTTTCGATATACTCACTTAAGCCTGTTTCCTTTTCGATGGAGATTAGTGCACCGATCCGTCGTTTCGCCATATAGCTGACCGACTTGCTGAACGCTTCGATTAGTCGATCACGTTCCTCTTCCTCCTGCATGGCGGATCGTGCAAATAGCCGGCCTCGGCCCAATTGTTCCAACGCGCGCCTCACTTCAGGTTGGAAGATGATGATGGCGGCTAAGAAACCGAACATCAACACTTGATCCATCATCCATTTCAATGTATTGAGGCCTAAATATTCGGTTACTACCCGAACGATTAAAATAACGAATATTCCTTTTAATAACTGGACCGCTTTTGTTCCTTTTATAATGGTGATCAGTTTGTAGAATACGAACCAAACAAGAAGCACATCCACGATATTTTTAAGTATTTCAAGCGGACTGGAATTCGTTAACGATTCTAAAATTGGCATGCGCTTCCCCCCTACATTCATCCCGAATTCTTACCCTATAGTATAGCATAGTGCCATACTGCAATGCTCTTCTTAATATATCGAAGCTTTATTCCTTCAATAAGAAAAGCGATCCGTACATGCCTTATGCAGTACAGATCGCAACTTCCTCATTCTGTTTGTTCTTTTCCATCACTCTTAGAGGAAGAGAAAACTTCTTTCACTGTCGTCTTAATTTTATACCAAAGCCAATCAAAGGCTTTATCAATCTCTTCACTTTTGCCGGTCACAACAGCAGTGGACGCCATATACTTTGAGCCGCGTATTACTGTAACGTCCCCATCAACCTCGCCTTCTATACGTAGGTTGCCGTTTTTGACGATTAAATCGCCTTTTACAACCTCTCCTTCAGGCACGATGACGGTTTCACCTTCTATGACGAGATTCGGTTGTTTCGTAAATGAAAACTGTTGATTGTTATTATAACTCGAAAATAACATTGCGCTCATTAATATGAAAAACAATGCCGCTGCCGATAATAAAGGATGACTGCGTAAAAAGCGTTGAATGCCCGCTTGCTTCTTCTCTTTTGGAAGACGCGCCATCACGCCCGAAACAAAATGATCCGGCGCATTAACTGGATCAGCACTTTGAAGGAATAACACCGACGTTTTCAGTTCATCCATCGTTTTTCTGCAGTGCGGACAAACTTCCAAATGCTCTTTTAACACTCGCTCTTCTTCTCGGCTGATGTCTCCGTCTAAATACGCGTGCATTAAATGAACGACTGGTTCTTGACACGTATTCATACTTATTCCCTCCTACATATTACCCATCTGTTTCCGAAGTGCTTCCCTTCCGCGGTGTACACGGGTCTTTACGGTCCCTAACGGTAATTCCAAAATATCACTAATCTCTTGCAACGGTAGCTCTTCCATATATCGAAGAATGATGACGGTGCGGTATTTATCAGGGAGCCTGCCAATTTCATATTGGACCCTCTCCTGCGCCTCCATCCTTTCTACTTCTTCTTCCGGCTTATCGCCAGTTGCCGCAATTTGGGAATACATATTTAGACCGTCGGTACCAGGCACTTCAGCATCAAGATAATAATCCGGCTTCTTCTTCCGGATTCGATCAATGCACAGGTTTGTTGCGATTCGATACAGCCATGTAGAAAATTTCCTCTTCTGATCATACGTATGAATATTAATATACGCACGTACAAAAGCTTCTTGGGCGATATCCTCCGCCTCCTGCCGGTTGCCAAGCATTCGATAACAAACTTGATACAGCCGATGTTGAAACAATGTCACAATCTCCTCGAATGCATCCTGATTGCCTCTGATCACTTCATTTATTCGTTTATTGACCAATTCATCCAATGACTTTCATCCTCCGCTCCATGCGGCTGTTCCTTCTATACGTTTGAAGGTTGCAATAGGTTTCATTTTTTATTAAGAAATAAAGATAATTATTTTCCCCCGGCTTTGTTTCCTCTTGCTTATGAAAGTGACCGAGGTTTTCTGAATTCAGCAGGAGTTTTGGTCCCTGCCGAATGGAAGGATATTGGCATTATCCTAACACGTATAGAAATGAGGGAATCTGCTGGTTCAGATAAAAGGAACCGCCCTTTTTCGCATGACAATTCTCTTTGTTTATAGGGTCTAATTTCCCTATCGGAAATATAATGGACAGTTGAAATGTAATTTCAAATCTGCTACGTTTACCTAATTATATTTTACCAAAGAAAATCGATGCTTTCCTCACTTATTTTAATTCTCATAAAATCCATTGCTCTTCATGGAGATAAATTCATTGGAACTTACTCATATAGTATGATTTCTTGCCATTCCAATCAACAAAAAAGCTATCCGCACGAAGCCGGACAGCCGATTGGTCATATTAATTTTTCTCCGAACAATGAACCCATCAAGCCGACCGCTACATCGGCAGTTTTGTTCTTTTCGTCAAGAATCGGATTCACTTCTACAAACTCGGCGGATGTAATCATGCCGGAATCCTCCAGCATCTCCATCGCCAAATGACTTTCACGATAGCTGATTCCACCTGCAACAGGCGTCCCAACTCCAGGTGTATAAAGCGGATCAAGACCGTCCAAATCCAATGATAAGTGAACTCCATCGACATTTCTATTTCGAAGGTACTCAATGGCCTCATTCATGACAGCTGTCATGCCATCTCGGTCAATTTCATGCATCGTGAACACCTTTATTTTTTTCTCTTTAATCAACTGCCGCTCTCCTGGGTCAACAGAACGAGCTCCGATTATGACAACGTTTTCAGGTTTCACTTTTTGCCCACCCTGCAAAATATTAACTAAGCGTTCATGCCCTAACCCCATTGCAACCGCTAACGGCATACCGTGAATATTGCCGGAAGGGGAAGTTTCTGCTGTGTTCATATCTGCGTGGGCGTCATACCAAATAACGCCTAAGTTTTTATATGTAGTCGATAAGCCTGATAGCGTCCCAATAGCAATGCTATGATCTCCACCTAAGACGAGAGGGAATTTTCCTTGCTTGACGACATCTGCAACTTTCCCCGCAAGCTCTGTATTCGCCGTAACAACTTCATCCAAGTTTTTCAGATTCGTATCTTGTTCAGTTTTTTCCACAGCGCTCACTTGAATATCTCCCTCATCTGTCACTGTATGACCGATTGACTCCAACCTCTTCAAAGCGCCAGCATAGCGTATCGCACTCGGGCCCATGTCCACTCCACGGCGGCTTTGCCCATAATCAAGAGGTACTCCGATGAGTGATATATGATGTTTGTCCAATTCTGCCACTCTCCTTTAATTTCCCACAGTTTCATTGTAAGACGTTAATGAGAATGGCTCAACTCGACAAATTTTTGAATATTTATTCACAAGAACCAATTGCTATCATCATACTTTCACAATCTTTCGGAGGCAGAGGCTTACTATAATAATACCCTTGCCCCTCCCTGCATCCTAATTCGAGCAAAATTTCCGCTTGCTCCTTCGACTCGATTCCTTCAGCTACAACATTTAAGCCCGCTGTATCCGCTAACATAATGATCGCTTTTACAATCGCTCTGCTATTTTCGTTCAATTCGATATCTCGAATAAAAGAGCGATCAATCTTCAACGTATCTGCAGGCAATTCTTTTATATAACTCAACGTACTATAGCCTGTTCCGAAATCATCGATTGCAACAGTGATCCCTAATTTGCGTATTCTCTCAATCGTGTCGCTCATCTCTATTCGGTTCGCAAAAGCACTTTCAGTCAATTCAATCTCAATCAAATCAGTATCAACAAACTCTTCCTTTAATATTCGTTCGATTGACTCAACGATGCCTATCTCTTCCAACTGAACGGCAGACATATTCACCGCAATGCGCACTGGGCAGCCTTTCTTTTTCCATTGCAACGCTTGCTTGCACGCTTCTCGTAAAATCCACTCTCCCAATGGCAATATCATTTTCGTCTCCTCCGCCAAAGGGATGAATTTATCTGGAGGAATTCTGCCCAAATCAGGGTGGTCCCATCTAACAAGAGCTTCCACACTCGACAAAGCTTCCCGGGATAAATTGATCTTTGGTTGATATTCCAATTTGAAGTTGCCCATTTGGACGCTTTTTCTCAGTTCATTTTCGAGTAGAATGCGTTCTAAGTTTTTTGTCGCCATTCCAGACTCGTACAGTTTGTAGCCATTGCCACCATGATCTTTTACAAAGCGCAATGCCTTTTCTGCCTTCGTAATTAGATCGGTTGGTTGTGCAGCATGTTGCGGATACATGGCAATTCCACAGCTGATCGACAATACGATTGACTTCTCTTTGATGACAATCGGTTCCTCCAAATGCTCTTTTATTTGGTGAGCAATCTTTTCGATAGCATTTTCGTCCTTTGCATCGGAGAGCGTGAAAGCAAATTCATCCCCTGAAATTCTGCCGATTACTTCATTTTCATTTAGCAGCGTTCGAAGACGATCCGCCAAAATGGACAACGTCTGATCGCCCGCTTCATGTCCAAATGAATCATTCACATGACGCAAACGATCAATATTTACATAGACTAAGCCTACTTTTGTAGAACTTCTCTCTGCAGCTTCCAATGATTGTTTCAATCGTTGTTGGAAAGAGCTTCTATTTAAGAGTGAAGTAAGCTGATCATAATCGTAAAGATCACGAATCATTGACTCCGAATGCTTTTGGCTCGTAATATCATGCATGGCGAGTACAAAATGGTTGTTATATTCCCCTTTTTCCCGAATTAAACGGAGCGTTGCTTCCATCGTCTTCAACTGTCCAACCTTATTTATAACAGCAATTTCAATCGGCTTCTCTATCGCAGCTTGCCGCTCTAATGCCTCTCGTATAACCGCATGATTTTTTTCAGAGACAAGGGAGTAAATAGATTCTTCCTTTAAAGCTGAAATAGAATAACCTAACAAATTCCGATGTGATGGTGAAAGGTATTGGAATCTACCTTCACGATCGATCACTGAAATGAAGTCCAAAGAGTTTTCCGTTATTAATCGATACACCTCTGCATCTTTTCGAATTTGTTCTTCCATCAACTTACGGCTTGTAATGTCATATCGAATAGCGATATATCGATAAGGATGCCCTTTTTCATCTAAAAACGGAACGATTTTTGTATCTACCCAGTAATAATTTCCATCTTTTGATTGATTTCGGATTTCCCCTTTCCATACTTGCCCTTTGCCAATCGTCGCCCACATATTTTTAAAAAAGTTTTTTGAATGATAGTCCGAATTAATAATTTTATGTGTGGATCCGACTAGTTCTTCTGCGCTGTACTGTGAAATCTTAGTAAATTGCTCGTTCACATACGTTATTTTTCCTGAACGATCAGTAATCGCAACGATGGCGGATTGGTCAAGCGCTACAGCAATATCGCCTAACATGCTTTTTAGGTCATGCCTATTCTCCTTGCCTGTATTGGCACTCATTACTTTCAAGTAATCATGCATATGCTTTTCACATTTCCTTTCCATTGCTATCGTTTCCCTAATCAAGAAAGGACTTAATTCCCTATTAATATACAATATCCATTTACTATTTTCTCCCTGTAAGCCTGAAAACTTATAATATATTTTTCTTCCATACTATATATAACGATTGCAAATGCTTACTACGAAACGCGCATTGAACAGAACAATTATGCAAAAATGCAGAACAAAGATACATACTACTTATTCAACTGCAATTCAATATCTTAATATTCACAGGTGCTTAAGAATCCTTACAACACGCTAACTACTATGTTTGCCAAGCACAACCATACTTGGATTATAGATGGAACCTGCGTACGATAATGCTTTGTCATAAAGCTTACAAAAATAAAAAAGAATTCTTTTCAAAAATGAAAAGAATTCACATGGATAAGTAAAGTAGTATGTAGTTAAC
The DNA here is from genome assembly GCF_037144575.1 of Sporosarcina sp. USHLN248. NCBI lineage: Bacteria > Bacillati > Bacillota > Bacilli > Caryophanales > Caryophanaceae > Sporosarcina > Sporosarcina sp. USHLN248. The sequence goes on along the minus strand of NZ_JBBCZC010000038.1, from coordinate 13,238 downwards.
GTAGTTCATAAAGTTATGGTTTTGAAGCTATTTTGCTTTTGCTTATCGCTTCATTTGAAACTATAAGCAAAACTTTTTAACCGTATAGCGTTTAAAAAGTTTGGCTGGGGTAGCTGGATTCGAACCAACGAATGACGGAGTCAAAGTCCGTTGCCTTACCGCTTGGCTATACCCCAATATTTTTATGTATAAATGGTGGTGGGGGACGGATTCGAACCGCCGAACCCTGAGGGAGCGGATTTACAGTCCGCCGCGTTTAGCCACTTCGCTACCCCACCGGGTTAAAATTGTGATAAGCTGCGCATCTCTTTGTCAGCTTCTTTCATTCATTCGGTCACGTACCTTTGTACGATCCCTCTTTCATTCAATCGCTTCCGCGACCTGCTTGCTTCTCCCAATTTTAACAGGAGTATTGTGATAAGCTGCACATCTCTCTGACATTACGAAACTCTTAAAAACAAACATGGTGACCCCTACGGGATTCGAACCCGTGTTACCGCCGTGAAAGGGCGGTGTCTTAACCGCTTGACCAAGGGGCCTTCATAAATAATCAAGACAAATGTTATAGTAACAAATCTGTCTTCAACAAGCAAGGTGTTTTTTAAAATTCATTTCAAAATTCTTCGACTGGTTCTCCACATAAAAAAAGCGACTCCCAATTCACAGGGAATTGCAATTTCTTCTGGAGCTTCCAGCCGGGCTCGAACCGGCGACCTCTTCCTTACCATGGAAGCACTCTACCTGCTGAGCTATGGAAGCATAAAAATGGCTCCGCAGGTAGGACTCGAACCTACGACCGATCGGTTAACAGCCGATTGCTCTACCACTGAGCTACTGCGGAATCGTATTAACTTTCATAACGTCATAAGAGACAAATCATATTATAGCGAAGGGGCAAAATGAAATCAAGTCTTTTTTCAAAAAAGTTTTTTTAACCCCCTGACGACTTTTTTATACTACCATGTTCCACTCATATTGGTCAAGCCTCAATCATAAAGTAATTTAGACAATAAAGCTTTATGCAGAAAAGGGTTTGTAAAACCTGTTGCATAAAGGTTTTCAATTAATAGCGACCCGTTCATTCGGGATATTTTATGCAGCAAAGGGGACTGAATATGAAATACAAGCTACTTTTACTCATCACTATTTGCACTATTTTGGTCTTAATCTTTCCCCAAGTTCCGGGAACAAGCAAATTGACCCAAGTATTCCGTTTGACGAACGAGCCGAACGACGTAATTACACAAGGCACATCTGGTACGGCACTTACGATCAATATTTCTTTTGGGGATAAGGAAGCCACTGAATTGATTAAAAGCTTGGAGGCGCCATATCCGCTTTTGCTCATTGATGTAGATTGGGCTGAACGTTTTCCTGAGACGGTTGAATTGATTAAGAAAAAGAATATTCCTACCGGATTGTTGGGACATGCAGGCATGGAATATGAACAAGACATTCCATTGCTAATCGAACAAATCAAAAAATATGAAACGATTTTTGACAGCAAGCCTTTATGGTTCAGGTCAATGGATGAGCAGTTCCCCTATAATTTACGAGCAGCATTATGGGAATCTCAAGTAAATGCATTAGGCTCAACGCGCATTTGGGAAGGCGGAGAATCTCCTCCAGTCATTGAGGGTGAAATATTATCTCTTCCTCACCATCGAAACAAGCGGATCTCCATACAAGATCTAAAAAAACTGCAGGAAAATCGAGATATTAAAACGTTGGAAGATGTCCTTTTCAGTATGACAATCAAAACAAAAAAAATACCAAAATAAATGCGATGCCCAACAAACAGGGCATCGCTCTTTATTTTGCTTTTACTTTTTTGCCTTTCGCTTTAGCATTATTGGCAGCTTCCGCTTTTCTTGCTTTTCGACGCTCGTCCAGCTTCGCCTTATCTTCATCCGATTGGCGGTTATATTTTGGCAATGCCAACAGTTGGTATGCGTTAACAGCTAACAACGGGAACAATAAGATTGTTACCCATGAATCTATATTGCCTGAACGCACCATCAAAGCCGGTAACCATTCAAGAGTTGTAATAACGATCATGAAGAATAGTGCAGAAATAAGTGTATGCTTTTTCGTCCATTTTGCTTTGAAATAGGCAGTAACAATAGAAACAGCCAATAGTGAAAATAAAAGCATTAAATACAATAACGTACGACCCGTATCGTCAGATGTTAATTTGAACCTGAAAAAGATTAGGTCGAATAAAACAACAGCGATAATCAATAGCTGAACCCAGTTCCACAAAGTAAGCGATCTGAATAAATTCACACCGAATTGGTGAACTGTCAAATAGGCAAAGAATCCCATTTGTGCTACAACACTCATTGTAAAGCCTAAAAAAACCATCCAAATGAACGCACCTAAAAACTCTATAATTTCACCGTTCGTCAAATAATGCGAAAAGAATTCCCAACGGACGATCAAACCGACGATCGCCGTGACAAGTCCACCGATAGCCATTGCTCTCAAGAAAAATTTAACCCAATTTCGTATTGTCAAAATACTGTTCCCCCGTTTTTGATTGCTCCCAATAGTGTACCAACGTTTGAAAGAAAAATCTATTTCATAGCATGCTTTATGCATATTCCTGCTTATAATGTGAACAATAATTGAAAAAGCACTCGAAGGGATTTTGATTTCTATGATCAAAAGATGGATGTACTTATCGATCATCCTTTTAATCCTATCTGCCTGCAGTCCACAGCAAAATTCCCCCACTTTTGACGAAATGAAAAAGATGATGTCGGATGCTTTACAAACAGAGGATGGAAAAAAGGCAGTTCGGAAGATGCTGTCAGATCCAGAGTTTCGTGAATTAATGGTGCTAGAGCAGCCCGAAGTAAAAAAATCCATTGAAGATACACTACTGTCAAAAAAAGGGGAAGAATTTTGGAAACAGGCATTTGAGGATCCCAAATTTACTGAAGCTATCGCCAAGAGCATGAAAGAACAGCAACAGGACATTATGTCCAAGCTTATTAATGATTCGTCCTTCCAACATGAAATGGTAACATTTTTCGGTCAAGCAGATATGCAAAAACAGTTAGAAACAATTTTGCAATCCGCCAATATGAAAAAGGAAATAGAAAAGTCCGTAGAGGATACGATCAACAATCCATTGCTACAAGCAAAATGGCAAGAATTGATTCTCAAAGCCGGCAACGTACAACCTACAAAAGAAAAGGGCGGAGACAAAGGCAGCAGTGGAAATCAAGAACAGCAAGGCGGCGGACAACAGGGCGGTGGGGGCCAATAAGCCCTCCACCGCCTAACTATTTAAGAAGACTTACACCGCTTTCTAAGTAAGGAGACTACTATCTCAACAAAAAAAGACTGTAAATAATGTAAAAAGATACATTGTCTACAGTCTGAGAGATGAAGCCAATATGGCATCCATCGCTTACTTTTTCGTTTTATCAATCACTTTTTGAGCAATGTCATAATAAATTTTACCAATCGGATGGTTTTCTGCGTAGACGGAAGGAGCGAAATCTTCTTCGTTCCAATCCGGTTGACCTAACGGGATTTGACCTAATACTTCTGTCCGGAGTTCTTCCGCAAGACGCGTACCGCCCCCTTGTCCAAAAACAAACTCTTTCTCATTCGTTACTTTAGATTGGAACCAAGCCATGTTTTCAATAACACCTAAAATCGAGTGATCCGTTTGAAGTGCCATCGCACCAGCACGCGCCGCTACAAATGCAGCTGTTGGATGCGGTGTTGTTACAACAATTTCTTTCGTCGTTGGAATCATTTGGTGAATATCAAGCGCAACATCGCCTGTCCCTGGCGGCAAGTCCAAGATTAGGTAATCAAGCTCTCCCCATTCTACATCTCTGAAAAATTGATCCAATACTTTTCCTAACATAGGTCCGCGCCATACGACTGGAGCGTTATCTTCAACGAAGAAGCCCATGGAAATGACCTTCACTCCGAAGCGTTCCACAGGAATGATCCGCTCTCCGCGAACGATTGGCAAATCAGTAATACCCATCATATCCGGTATGCTGAAACCATAAATATCCGCATCAATCAGACCTACTTTCTTACCAAGGCGCGCAAGAGATACGGCCAAGTTTACAGACACAGTCGACTTCCCAACTCCGCCCTTTCCGGAAGCAATTGAGATGAATTCAACATTGTTCAAAGGAGATAACAAATCTTGCGCTTCCGCAGCAGTTGCCGTCCCTCTAAATTTTTCAAGCGTTTCTGCCGGCAACTCCTCGAAACGAATTCCAACCGAATCGGCACCGGCAGCTTTAATAACTTCTACCACTTTCATCTGCAAATTCATTTGCTCCGCTGTGTTGATTTTGGCGATCGCCAATTTTACACTCACATGCTTCTTTTCAGGTTTGACAGAGATACTGACAATCCCATCTGTTTCGGATAGTGGTTTATGTAAAAACGGATCCTTCAATTCGCCTACAACTTCACGGACTATTTGTTCGTTAATCAATTTAGACACTCCTTAGAGGTTAATCATTCTCCCCTAAGTATAACATAATGTAACCTATTCAAAGACTGTATGTGCTTTAATCCTCTTCACCTTCTGCCAAATAGAAATCCAAGATTCCATCTAAAATAGCATCCGCCACTTTGCCATGATAGGAAGGATCCGTCAACAATGCACGTTCTTCAGGGTTGGAAATGAATCCTGTCTCAATCAAAACGGACGGCATCGGCACTTTTTTCAACAAATAAACACCTTTAATCGCCAATGCTTCCCGATCCGTGTTTTTCAAGTTCTCTCGAAATGAATTTTGAATAGAGTTTGCTAATAACTCCCCGCCCGGATGCCCTTCTGGATGGAAAAACACTTGAGCTCCTCGCCATCTTTCTTCCGGAATCGCATTCACGTGCACACTAAGGAATAAATCAGGATTTTCCTCAATCGCAATGGACTCGCGCAATTTTAAATCAGCTAATTTCCTTTGCCGATTTGTGCCAAATTTCTCACTCGGTGCATGCTCCGCTAACGCATCTCCACCCTTTTCGCGCGTCATTACGACAACGGCACCTTTTTTTTCAAGCCGTTTCTTTAACTCATGAGAAATGCTCAACGTAATATCACGCTCAACGACATCTCCTACCGAAGCTCCCCCATCCAGCCCGCCATGTCCAGGGTCAAGGACAATTTTGACGCCTGCCAACTGCTCGGGCATAAAGAAATTACGGTCTGACGCCTTCACGCCATACCATACAACTAAAAGGGAGCAAGCAAACAACAATCCAATGACCACCCATCGCTTCAATGCCACACCGCCTTTTTCCTCCACTATACGCAGCTAATGGCCAAGATATGATTGCTTGTATCATCGTTCTATTTTGTTTGTTAATGAACTTCTGCAAGCTTAATTTCGTTCAAATACCGATTGAAAAGAACAGTTGAACATGGATATCATCAATAAAAAAAGAGAGCACTGGGCTCCCAAAATTTTTTACTTAAATTCAACTTCACCTTTCCAGTCCAACATACCGCCAACCATATTCGTGACGTCGTATCCTTGTGCTTCTAAAAACTCAGCCGCGCGTCCGCTCCGCCCGCCTGATCGGCAAATCAGCACATATGGCGTCGCTTTATCAAGCTCTTCCATACGTTCCGGAATTTCTCCTAACGGAATATGAATTGCGCCGGAAATCATCCCTGTTGCAACCTCGTCATCTTCTCTTACATCGATGAGATTTAGCGTTTCTCCATTATCAAGCTTTTGAAGCAAGTCATCTGTCGTAATTTCCTTCATGTCAAATCCTCCTCATAACTGCTCCCTACATCTTATATAGGCAGGATGCATGCAGTCCAGCACTTTGATTTGCAGTTCAACTTTGTGAAGTGTATTTTTTGATTGCCGGCAAAATTTCATTGCCAATTAACTCAACATTTCTCATGAGTCGATCAAACGGCACACCACCGAAATCCATTTGAGCAATATAGCGTTGGTGATTGAAATTTTCATGTTGATAAAGTATTTTCTCAATAATTTGCTGAGGACTGCCGATGTTCATGACATCTCGTTTCGCCGATCCAGCCATGAAAAACTCCTTTGGATAACCTCTGCCGTTAGTGAGCTGCATGCCATTATTCACATGTGCATAATATTCCTCTTGTGCCTGTTGAGTCGTCTCGGCAGCATAGAAGAAGCCCGCTGTAGCAACGGGTAGTGTTGTCGTATCAAAGCCCTGACTTGCTGCCGCTTCTCGGTAAGCGTCAATTGAACGTTTAAACGTGCTCACAGGACCACCTAACGTAGCAATAAACATCGGAACACCAGCGAGTCCAGCTTTAATGGCGCTCCCTGTGCTTCCGCCAACTGCACGCCAAATTGGCAACGAACCATGCAATGGTCTCGGTAAAATGACCGCCTCCTGTAATGGGGCACGGAAATTGCCGCTCCAATTCACAACTTTCTCCTTGTTGATCTGTAACAATAGCTCAAACTTCTCTTCAAATAATTCTTCATAATTGTGGATATCATAACCTAACAACTGAAAAAGCCCTACACGGGATGCTCGTCCCGCAACAATTTCAGCTCTTCCTCCCGAGATCAAATCGATCGTTGCGAAATCCTCATATACCCGCACAGGATCGGACGTACTAATAATTGTAGAGGAACTGCCTAATTTAATTGTTTCTGTCGCTTGCGCAATTGCGGACAATACTACTGTGTGTGCCTGCGTCGTAAAATATTCCTGATGACTTTCTCCAACACTGAAAAAGTCAATGCCCGCCTGCTCTGCCAATTTCGCTAGCTCAATGATCTCCTCAATACGCCGGGCTGCAGAAATTCGTTCACCCGTCCAAGGATTTGAAATATGATCTCCCAACGTATACAGCCCGAACTCCAATCCATTCTTCGGGTCAATTCGATATTTCTTCATTGATAACCACCCTTTTCTCTATTCATGCTACTTTTTGATCCATTACGATCATTTTATTGGTTTAAAGCAATATTTATAAGTACGCACTTAAATGTTGTATAGTATAGAAAAAGATACTGATAGGAGGAAGACACTTGGCAAAAAAACCAGAGCTTTGCAAAGTCGATGATGCATTAGAAATTTTAGTTGGCAAGTGGAAGCCGCTCATTCTTTTGCATTTATTAAATGAAGGAACGAAACGGTTCAACGAACTTAAAAGAAGCATCCCCGGCATAACGCAAAAAATGCTGACAACACAATTGCGAGAATTGGAATCAGAAGACATCATCAAGCGAAAAGTATACGCACAAGTGCCTCCAAAAGTTGAATATTCCATTACAGAATACGGCAGAAGTTTAGAACCGATTTTAGAAGCGATGCATGAATGGGGACTAAAGCATACATTGCACAAGATAGAAATGGCTAAAAACAATAGCCAAACTGCAGACGAATAAAAGGATAGCCATTGCGTCATCTTTGACCAAATGGCTACCCTATTTTCATTTCAGTTTATCAGCGTAAAAACCTAACTTTTTCAACTGCTCGATCATCATCTTTTTCTCATCCATATCTAATCCAGCACATATTTCCTCAATCGACTTTTTATGTGTAGGAAAAACTTCATCCATGAATGCAGTTCCCTCCTCCGTAATCGTCGCATACGTAATCCGACGGTCCGTAGGACAAGGTTTTCTCTTCAATAAACCCTTCTCTTCTAACTTATCTACGACATACGTAATACTGCTGCTTGCAATCAATACCTTCTCGCCGATCTTTTGGATCGGCTGCTCCCCTTTGCTATAAATCAATTCAAGCACTGCAAACTCGGTCGTATTTAACCCTAAACATTTAATATCCGCTTCCACGCGCTTCTTGATCGATTCAAAGGTCCGCGTCAATACGACAAATAACTTAAGTGACAATTCTTCCTGTAACGTTTCATTTCGAGTTTCCATAATCATCAACCCTCTTTATTGGCTCGTTCATAGTCACCAGTTACGACCGTTCTCTCACTTCAATAGGAATTAATCGCTGTTCAAGCTGCTCTCTGTACTGTTCGTACTGTGTAGGCAACATGAGCTGCTCTCCCATCTTTTCTAGCGGCTCATCAATTGCAAATCCTGGAGGATCTGTCGCAATTTCAAACAAAATTTCGCCAAACTCCCTGAAATAGATTGCATTAAAATAATTCCGATCCTGAACAGGTGTTACATGATAGCCTTTTTCAGCAACATATTGTTGCCATTCCAATTGATCCTCGTCATCTTTCGCTCTCCATGCGATATGGTGAACCGTTCCAACACCCATTTGTCCTCTTCCTTGTGGCTCCGTTTTCAAATCGATGATATTGCCGATAGCCGCAGATGAACGGAAGCGGATCAAATCTCCTTCTTCCCCGATACGTTCAAATCCCATAATTTCTTCTAACAGCTTCGCTGTTTTACTTGGCTGAGAGGAATAAAGCGTTGCACCGCCAAAGCCTTTAATGGCAACGTCCGGCATCACTCCACCGAATGTCCACGTATTCAATGCCCCTTCTTCTCTTTCAACAATTTCCAAATGAAGGCCATGAGGGTCATCGAATGTTAAATATTGTTCTCCAAAACGTTCAGTTTTGTTATAAGAAATATTGAACGCCTCCAATCTTTGCGTCCAAAACCCAATTGCACCCGTTGGTACAACGTAAGAAGTAACACCAACTTGACCGTCGCCAATTTTTCCTTTATACGCATCCGCCCAAGGGAAAAACGTAATGATCGTACCTGGCTTCCCGCCTTCATCGCCAAAATACAAATGGTACGTACCTGGATCATCAAAGTTCACTGTTTGCTTCACTAACCGAAGCCCCAACACCCCTGCATAAAAATCAACATTTTCCTGCGGATGACCAACAATTGCTGTAATATGGTGAATTCCACTAGTCTTTTTCACATTGATCCACTCCTATCTATTAATCGACATATCACGAAAACATATATTTTGAATTCGAGATATATAACTAAAAAAATATTCAAACTGCACATTATCTTGAATTCAAGATAATTTTATCACCCATCCGATCGCCTGTCAACCATTAGACTAATTACGAATACTATTCCCATATACCATCTAAAATTAACATAAGCATCAACAAAAAAATGGTCCACTCTGTGAATGAGCAGACCATTTTTTTTCATATACTTGCATAAATCAAATTAACAACGCATAAATTCCTAAACGCACGTATAACGCAAATCTACAACGCATAACCCTACGAATTTGCCGCACAAATCACATCCACACCCCTAACAAACAACCTGCTTTTTCCGCACCATCTACCAAAAACTCCGGCCTCGAACTCCATCCGCCTTTTAAAATATAATCTTATCCACCAACAAACAAAAACTTCAAAGTTCCGGTATAATCACCACTTCTTCATACAAAATCATGAAGAAATGGTCTTCGGATTTTTCTTTACATAATAGAGAATAAGCAGCGCTGTAATACTTTCAGCAACAGGGAATGTCCACCAAATTGCATTTGCCCCAAATACGATCGGCAATACGATGAGTGCTGGCACAAATAATAGAATACTGCGCAATAACATAATCAATGATGCAAGCCTTGTCTTTTCAATAGACTGAAAGAACTCTGCAAACACCATATTAATCCCTAAAAATAGATAACCGATAGCAAATTGCACAAAACCACGTGATGCCATTTCACGAATTTCCGTTGTATTGTCACCGAATACTGCAATGATCTGTGTAGGAAATAACATTGCAGCAAACACAATGACGAATCCTAAAATGAGTGCAGTGGTGATACCTATTTTTAGAAGTGCTGTCACTCTATTCATTAACTTAGCGCCGTAATGATAGCTGACGATCGGCTGGAGTGCCATGCCAATCCCGTAAAACATCATTAACAGCACTGTATGAATATAGTTGACCATCGCATAGGCCGTGACGCCGTCATCTCCCAAATAATGTAGAAACGTAACATTGAACAAAATTACGATAACAGCTACTGAAGCTTGGCAAACCAATTGCAAATATGCTTTTCACATCTGCCCAGTTAAAAAACTTTCGGACAAACTTCAACTGAGACTGCTTACGGAAGAAGTGAAGGCATAGTACAACAGCTCCTGTCATCGTGGAAATGACAGTAGCCAACGCACAGCCCATAACTCCGTAGTCAAGTACGAATATAAAGAGATAATTTAATACGATATTCAAAACAGATGTTGTAATCAAACCGATCATTGCAAGCTTTGGGTTCCCATCGTTTCTAATGAATATACTCAACATATTTTCTATCGTATAAAAGATCCCAAACAACAAAATGATGTACAAATACTCTTTTACATAAGGATAGGTACTGTCGTTAGCACCAAACAGATAAGCAATGCTTTGCAGGTTGAATAACAATGAAATGATCAAAACAACAACAACTGCAATCATCGCAAAAAATGACAATGTAAATATTCGATGAGCACGTTCCACATTATTTTGACCAAGTGCTATCGAATAAAGCGTTGCACCACCCATCCCGATCCAAAGGGAAATTGATAGCAAAATAGAGAAGATCGGGACCGCAATATTTACTCCTGCTAATGCCGTCGGTCCTACCCCATGACTTACAAATATTCCATCCACTAAAATATTGATCGACATGAGCACCATACCGATCATAGCGGGAAATAAGTAAGATAAAAACAATGGCTTTAGAGGTCTTGTCTCAATTACATTCATAGTTGTCATCATATCTCACCTTCTTGATCATTACCTGTTCACCGTGATTCTGTAAAAACGAACCATACAACGCAAGTCCTACCGCAGTACCTGTTCTATCAAGTACAAAACGCAGATCCTTTTTAGCATCTACAATGTATTGCAATGTCATTTCAATACAATCTTGTTGAGCGTCAGCAGTATGCAACGATAAGATTTCATCATTACTTACACCAGTATTGTTCCGATATTCTGAGAACATATTGTCAAAACCTTTCTATCTGTTTTATGGATAGATATAATCTAAGGTATATAGTTACTATATAGTCAAGAAGGAGAATATAAATTGTCAAATCGAAAAATTAAGTACTTTACGACTGGTGAATTTGCCAAGCTATGCAAAGTAAATAAACAAACGCTCATTTATTATGATCAAATCGGTTTACTATCACCCGCTATGAAAGATGAGAAAGACTACCGTTACTATTCGATTGCGCAATATGATTTTTTTAGCGTAATTGAATTATTAAAAGCGGTTGGCATGTCATTGAAGGAAATCCAAACGTATATGGCAAATAAATCACCCCATCATTTTTTGCAATTAATGCAGCAACAAAAAGAGGTTGTAGAGAAAAAGCGACAAGAACTAAGAATGATTGAAAGTATGATCGACGTGAAAATACGTTCAACTGAGGAGGCACTGCATCTCGATTTTGACAGCATTACAATTCAGCATTTACCGGAAGAAGTTTTGTATCTAAGCAAAAACATTGAAGATTCCTCGGAAGAGCAATTTGTCGAAGCAGTCTCCGATTTCATTGATGAATTATACCGTTCACAATTAGATACAGGTCATCCGATTGGCGCTATTACAAAGAGGGAGCAAATATTAGCCGGCAACTACGATAATTATTCCTTCTTATATATGGAACAGCCCTTTCCACGCGAAGGGCATTCTTATTTCAAGACCATTGAAGGAGAAGTCATTATCGGATATCACGTAGGGACCGTTAGTACAATTGAACAAACATATGAACGATTATTTGCCTTTATGGAAGAGCAACATTATCGGCTAGGCCAGTAAGTATATGAGGAATATGTTTACGATGCTTTTATTAAAAATGACGAGGAAGAGTATGTGACAAAAATAATGTTAGAAGTTGAAAAAGAAAGTTGAATGCAATCCAATTATGTTTTTGCGAAATAAAAAAGTCGATTTCCCTCAAAAGGAAGTCGACTTTTAAGCATTTCACTCTTATAGTAATGAAAGCATATTTCCTGCAACCTACTATTAACCAATCGTTTTGACAACACGCCCGTCCTGATCGGTAATGTTCGTTTGAACTATGCGCACCATGAATCCGTCCTTCGCAGAAACATTAAATTCACTCTGCTTCGGTCGCAATTTGTTGCTCATTTCCGTAACAGTATGCTCATCTAATACAATCCGGACTTCATCGTCCCCTGCAGAATAGCCCGACTGCTCTCCTGCCTCAAAAACAATACGGCTTTCAGGACCTGACAACGTCAGCTTCCGATTTTTAAGAAGGCGTCCGCGCAATAGTTTTCCAATAATGTCAGCTTGCTTCGCTCCAATCGTTAAAATAGACGGAGATTTGCGTAGCCACCCTTTTTTCCCGTTCTCCCAGGAGAGTTGATCGACAAATAGGATGCCCGTATTGGAGCCATCATGCTCCATTCCAGTTTGCACCGCCTTTGAAACCGCTTCATCCTCCAATAATGATGCACGATTCAAATCCGTCATATAAGAAGGAATATGCGGCAATCCAGATTCAAGCAACCCTACTGTATTCCATATTTGCATCGCTTCCAATTCATCCTTTGTAATGCCGACCATTTGCAAAAATTGCACTTGCCCATTTGGCGTATCGATCGTTCCCACTTCCGGATCAGCTATGAAAGCAAGTGCTGTCAGTTGAGTATTCGATTCCAAGCAGATTGGACCATTTGCATCTAAATAGTCACCCGATCGAAATACATTGCCGCTATTAAATACATATCTCCCCATATTTTGCAGCAAATTTAAAGCCCACGCAGGTGGTTCCTCCTCATCTTTTTCCTTAACTAACCGAAACGTCAATTCAAACCCATATCCACTTTCCTCTGCATAATCGGATTCCTTTTCGTACAGCTCCGAAAACCCATACGTAACGAAATGCCAATGCGGAAGCGGCGAGTCGGACGAATAGACACTTATTCCGTCTAACGGATCAGATCCCCCTAAAGCATAGGATATGAGCGTGCCGTAATGCTTCGGTTCCTGTTCTCCATAAATTCGCTCCATCGCTGCATCAATCGCATCCCAACCAGCCGTGATCACTTCTTCACTCATGAACCCGCCCCCAAGATTTCAATGTATGTATAGTGTAAATGTTTTCCTGTTTTGACGTCTATCAAATAGATCGAAATAAAGAAAAAGGACCTAATTACAGTCCTTTGGGCGCACACTATTTTATTGGTTCTATAATATTTGTTGGGGTATTCACACAAATATTATAGAACCCCAAAAAAGCACGTAATCACCATTTCTTTTATACTTGAATTGTCGAGAAACAAGTAAACGAAAGG
>NZ_JBBCZC010000037.1:0-35834 GCF_037144575.1 Sporosarcina sp. USHLN248 | reverse complement strand
AGCGTGCGCCTGGAACGGAAAGCGACGGTTGTCAGGGGTTCCCCATTTATTCTCCAACCAGAAAGGGACTATCACAGAAAATCAGTTTTCACTGACTTTCTGGACAGCCCCGTCTATACAATATTGTTTAGTATTCGCCAGTCAACGGAACTCTCCATTGTTCTTCAACAGGATAATAGCTTCTCATTGAAACAAGGTGTAATGTCAATTCCTCTGGCACTTCTTCTAAACCGTGCAGTTGCAAATCCATTGTTGCTATATGGCGGCCGTTTTTATCCTTTTCGTCCATGATTGAGCCACTGAAGGTTGTAGGGTAGCTTCTGCCTTTACCATCAACAGCAATCCAGTTGCCGAAGTCTGAGTCAAGAGAGTCCATACCGCCTTCCATTTTAATGATGACAGATTTATCCTCGCCGAATAACGGCTTTTTCACACTTTTGACTGTTAAATGTGAGCTTTTATAGTCGAAAGTTACGGGATTCTTTTGGATGTCTTTCGGTTTCATTGTTACAGAGAAATCTGTTAGATCCTTTTTATAGACGCCATCCAGTACAAAGGTAAGTTGGTCTTCATTTTTTGGAACGAATGAATGGATCCAACCGGTGCCACCCGACGTACTCAGGTCCTTGCCTTCACCTTGCAGCATGCCTGCCGCATCTGAATTCTTATCGCCAGCTGTTGAATAAATCACTTTTCCTTCCGCGTTTTCAATATGGTATTTAATTTCGGTACTGTTGCCAAATATTAGGTTATCCACGCTGCTTTTTCCGAACTTTTCCTCGAACTCGCGTTTTGCTTCGTTAAACTTGTTCTGTTCTTCCTTTGTATAAGCTGTTTCGAAATACAATTCCATTGAAGAAGGCGCTGTCTGCAATTTCTTCAAATCGATTTGGACACCATGATGGATGGAGGTTGCATCTTTCAAATCCGCCATTTTTGTTAGTTTGCGGTTTTCATGCAAATCGACAGGAACATCTAATTGCCAGTTGCCCTTTACGCCATTTAGTTCGACAAGATTGAAACGAATTGTCAGCCGCTCTAAATTATCTTCACCACGCAATGAGAATTGAACGAATCCATAATCGCTTCCTTTTCGCCAACCTGTACCAACGCCTAAACCATCCAGTACGTTTCCATTTTGATCAATGGCCATAATATCATTGTTAGAGTCTGCCATGTTCAAATTTGTATCTAGCGTTTTGCCGTCTTTATTCAATACTTTATAAGAAAGCGACACTCTGGAAGAGTCTGCAATAACGTCTTCCACGCGTAACGTCAGCCCTTGGTCCTCGACTTCAAGATCAACCCTTTTCGTCAGTCCGGACTCCGCCGCTATTTGCAAGCCTTCATCGACTTGGTCGGTTGCGAATAGACCGCCAATGAATTGTGCGAAGGCAGGATTGACAGTTGCACCGATGCCAACCGCCATAACGATGCCTGCTGCTACGATCATCACTTTTTTCCAAGGTGCTTTACGCCTTTGTTTGTAAGCCTTCCCATATGGCTCCAACTGATCTAATACAAGATCAGTGAAATTCTCAGGCAGAGTAGGGGTCTGCAATGTTTCTTTAATAAAGTGCTGTTCCTCCTGATAGGCATTGATAATTATTCCACAAGAAGAACATGACTGCACATGCCCTTTAATTTCATCCATTTCCTGTTCAGGTAGCAGCTGATCTACAAATTGTGATAGCTTATCCGCCGTTGGACAGTTCATGAAAATATCCTCCTTCACGTTTCACCGTATCTCTCATCTTTTTCTTTGCACGGTGCAATTTATTGCGTACTGTTGATAAAGGAACTTCCATCAATTCGCCGATTTCATCGTAACTCATGTCATTCACATAACGGAGAAGAATAATGAGCCGTTCATCCTCAGGCAAAGTGGCGATGAGCCGTTCCAATTGCCGACTTTTCTCTTTCTTCAAAAACACCAACTCGGGATGGTTCGGATTGACGGACATTTCGTCATCGATTTCAACTTGGACTGTCGCAAACCGCTTTTTCCGAAACTCATCCATGCAATGATTGATGGAGACTCGATAGAGCCAGCCGGCAAATGAGCCACTCCTATCATATTTATCAAGGTTGCGGTACACTTTGATGAACGCATCTTGAACGAGATCTTGTGCATCTTGCGGATTTTTCGTCATCCGCAAAACCGTCGCATACAGTTGATTTTTATATTTGTTGATAATATGTGCATAGGCTTGTTTATCGCCAGCCAATACTTGCTGGACCCATCGCTGTTCGTCTTCCATGGTGACCTCCTAACTGAAACGGACATGCGCATGTCATTTGTTGTTTCATTTAGTATAACGGGTTGGGCTTAAGAAAAATTTCATAGTTAGGAGATTTTGTTGAAAATAAATACGATGTTATTGGATTTTGTCTTATAGTTAGAGGATTGGAAGAGTGAAACAGAGAATTGTGATAGATGATTTTCATGATTGTAGAAGAGGTGAAGAAATGCGTGGAGTGGCTTTTAGGATAAGAAACGCACATGGTAAACCTTTATACGACATTATGAGGAGTATTGCGGATCCATCCTGGTATTGGTTCATCGATCTCGTAGAGTCCTATCAGGTAGAAAAAGGTGAACTGACTGTGCCACTTTTTCAGGAAACAATTATGGATGGCCGATCATTCTTAGACCATATTGCCAATACAGCTTCCTATCTCATCTTTGTTGATTTGAAAGCATTTCCTACAAAAGAAAGTATTGTAGAAGTAAAAGTGTTCGAAGATTACATGGGAAGTGATTGTCAATGTTCACTTATTGTGATCGACTCTTCGTATGTATGGATTCTTGCAAAAGATCAACAGTTGATTCATAGTCTCTATGAGCGGGCAAAGACAAACGGTTATACACAAATAGAATACATTCCCGAAGAAGATGATTTGAATACAATTTTGAATGTGTGGGGCTGAGTCCCGTTGGTATAGAATCTCCGAAGTCATCGATTCAATATGATACACTGGGGAAAAATGCAAAGGACTGAGGATGGATGACAAATTCTTGGCATGAACGGTTTTCTGCAGAAGAATATGTATATGGAAAAGAGCCGAACGCTTTTGTCGTAGAAGCGGCGAAAGACTTACCGAAAGGAAAAGTGCTTTGCATCGCAGAAGGGGAAGGACGCAACGCCGTTTATCTATCTTCCCTTGGCCATGATGTGACAGCGTGGGATTACGCGCAAGCTGGGCTCGATAAGACGCAGCAACTGGCGAATGAAAAGGGTGTAACCGTGGAGACCGAACTGCATGATTTGGCGGATGTGGAATGGAAATCGGAGCAGTGGGATGCGATTGTCCACATTTTCGGCCATTTGCCGCCGGATGTCATGGAAAGAACGATGGCAGGCGTTCAACAGTCGCTGAAAGTAGGCGGCTTTTATGTGAGTGAATTATATACGAAGGAGCAGCTTCGTTATGGTACAGGCGGACCGCGTGATGCGGCAATGCTTGCGGATCCGGCTAACATTTTGAAAAAGTTTAATGGCTATTTCATCAAACATTTTTACGTTGGAGAAGTAACCCGTAAAGAGGGACAGCTTCATACAGGACAAGCCCATGTCGTGCAAAGTATTTTTCAAAAGAGAGAGGAAGCGTAAAGATGGATGGACGTAATCGAAGTGATGTGAAGCCGGGATTGAAAGTAGCTGTCATTTTGAAAAAGGACCAGCGTACAGGAGTGAAGACGGAAGGCGTCGTCAAGGATTTATTGACGAACTCGAGCTTCCATCCGCATGGCATTAAAGTTCGGCTTGAAGACGGTCAAGTTGGACGGGTAAGCGATATTTTAGAGTAATCTCGCTTTCGAGAACGTACTCAAAGTGGGAGATTCAGTACCTAAAGATAACGTACGCGCGCGAAGAATATCGAAAGCCGGCGAAGGGGTATCCATTGTCCTTTCGCCGGTTTTCCTATTTACAATAGCTATCTACTCTTTCGCCTTGTTAAGCGGAATGATCAGGTTCAATAGCACAGTCGCCAACGCGCCAACTGTAATGCCCGAAGACAAAATATAGTTCGCCCAATCTGGTACAGTTGCGAGCACTTCTTTCGGTAGAACGGTTACTGCGATTGTTAATAAAATCGGAATGCCGATAACCATCATATTGCGGTCATCTATTTTAATTGGCTGGATAACTTTCATGCCGTTTGTAACGATTGCAACGCATACGATACCAAAGATGCCGTTAATGACAGGCTCTGGGATGCAAGTGATTGCGGTTGATAGTTTTGGAATGAGCCCAAGGCAGACTAAAATGCCGCCACTTACCATAATAACTGTTCGGCTTGCTACACCTGTAATGGCAAGCAGCCCCGCGTTGGATGAATAGCCCGTCATCGGCGTGCTGCCGACTAATGCGCCTGCGAAACAGCCTAGTCCTTCACCGACGGAAGCGCGATTCAGCCGTTTTTCATCCAACTCTTCTCCCGTAACGGAAGAAACGACAAACCAAGTACCAGTCGTTTCAATTAAGATAATCAAATAGACGAAAATCATAGAAATAATCGCGCCTAAGTCAAATATCGGCTTTCCAAAAGGGAGTAGTGATGGCAATGAAAACCATGCCGCTTCCTTTACCGGATTAAAGTCGACTGTGCCGAAGAAGCTTGCTGTAATTATGCCGCCTAAAATGGCAAGCAACACTGAAACGAGGCGAAAAAACGTGCCTAATCCTCCTAATCTGCGTCCTAACAACATACAGATGATGACGATCGCTGCGGAAACGGAGGCAACGATAATGTTTTCACCGATATTTCCTTCCGCAAGAAAGATATTGTTCAATCCGACAGGCATAAGTGCAATACCAACGATAATAATAACTGTCCCACCGACTAAAGGCGGAATTATTTTTCTCACTGCCTTTGCAAACCATTTTAACGGATAGCCGATGAAAGCGATCAAAATCGCCCCGGGTATCAAGCTCCCTGCAATGGCCCCAAGCCCCAATTTGCCTCCGATAGCAGCGATAGCACCAATCGGCACATAAGATGGACCTTGTACGACAGGCATTTTAATGCCAGCACCTGTTTGAATTAACGTTGCAATACCTGTCGCTAAAAAGCACATTTGAACAAAAAACGCTGTATTTTCCAGCGTTAAGGACAGCAAGCCTGCGATGATAATTGGTGCTATGTAAAGATCCATTGCAAGTACATGCTGCAATCCTAAGATGAAAGCTTTCGGTGCACGCACTTTATCGTTTACGCCAATAATGATTCCGTTCTCCTCATGTTTCTCCAAACTATTTTCCCCGCTTCCACGTTATTTGGCTTATTTTCAATTGAATTATAGTGTAAAAATGTCTTTTTGTACATATAAACCGAACAATAAATTACAACTATATTAAATTCGTTCGTATTTTGTGTTGACGAATGGCTTGTATAGTGAGTAAACTAAACATATGAAAAAGTAGACGGGAGGACATAGGATCATGATGGAAGATACAGTATTGTTGGAGGACTGGATCGTTGCATGCCGTTCAGAAGATGTGAAAGAGAAACCGATCCAAGTCGTTTTAATGGGAGAGCGGCTTGCGATTTTCCGCAACAGCAAAGGCGTACATGCATTTAAAGATTTGTGCATCCATCGTGGGGCAGCTTTATCTTTAGGAGAGGTGAAAAATGATTGTCTCGTATGCCCGTACCATGCATGGGAATACGATGATCAAGGTGCATGCGTGCATATCCCACAATTGCCTAAAGGACGGGCAATCCCGAAAAAGGCGAAAGCAATCTCGTATAGCTGCGTTGAAAAATATGGTTTCATCTGGGTGAATTTTGCAGGGAATGAACCCGCGTTTTTCGACTATAAACCGATGGCGGATGACAGCTATCATAACGTCATTTGGGGTCCGCAAGAAGTCGTAGCAAAACCACCGCGGATTGTTGAGAACTTTCTTGATGTCGGACACCTATCTGTTGTGCATGTCGGAGCCCTAGGTACAGAAACTCATCGTGAAGTAGTGGATTACAAGGTACATAAGGAAGGAGACCGGATTTATTCTGATGAAATCGCCATCTTCCAACCAGATCCAGATGGCTCAGGCATCCCGAAATATGTTTACTATACGTATGAAATCCACCGTCCGTTCACAGTTAGCTTTACGAAAAGGGATAAGGAAAATAATACCCTCATGACGATTTTATTGACCGTTCGTCCAATTGACGAGGAGCGTTCGGTAGCTTATGGCATTTTGTCCTTCAACTATGAAACAGGGCTTTCAGATGAAGCGATTATCCAATTCCAAGATGACATTTTTGCACAGGACAAGCCAGTTGTTGAAAATCAAAAACCGGAAGAGCTGCCGCTTGATTTGCAAGTGGAGCTATCTCTCGTTTGTGATCGGATGAGCATTGCGTATAGACAATATTTGAAGGAATTAGGCGTTACGTTAGGAACTGCATAATGGGGAGATGCCGGATAGAAAGTAGGTCTATCCGGCATTTTTTATTCCACTAATTGTCATCTGTTAGAATAGATTTACTTTTTAGAATCCGTTTGCTACATTAAAATTCAATCAAATAAAAGGGGGAATGTGAAGTGGGGGCACTCATACAACGAGTTGGGACAAACTATATCCCTGTGGAGGATCCGCAGAAATCATCAAGATGGTATCAAGAGATAATAGGGGCTGTTGAAAAATACAGCGATCATGAAAAAGCAATAATCGATTTGGCAAACCAAAGTTTTTTCTTAGTCAAAGCGCAATCAGGAGAGCGTGCTAACTTTTTCAATCATCGAGGGTTCGAGCATTTTTGTATGACGTTTGAAGTGGATGGAATCGAGAAACTTCGAGAACTGCATGCCTATTTACAAGAAAAAGAAGTGATGGTCGGAAATATCGAAGATCGAGGACATCAGGGAAACAATTTTATTTTTATAGATGTCGATGGGAATAAGTTTGATGTATGGAGTGAGCTGAGTCCAGATTTTAAAGAGAGGTACGGGATCAATTAAAAGAAATAAAAACTACGATACAAATGAAACTGATGTAGGGTAGTTTGGGACTGTTCTACATCAGTTTAAAAATTATTTTGATCAAAAACAACTTTAATAGGATGGTCAATAAATTTAAAAAAGGGTATATAAATACCTGCCACGGAAACCGAAACGATTGTAAAGCCAACTAAGAGATACAATGGACGTACACCCCATAATTCACTAATGATTCCACCTGCAAGTATGCCAAGCAGCATAGATGTCCGAATGATCGCAAGTCGAACGGATGATACTTTCCCCATCATTTGATTTGGGATGACCTGTTGGCAGATTGATAAATTATGAATACTGAAAATGGCCATTGCGATTCCTGCAGTCATTTCGATGAAAATTGAAAAAGAAAGCATTTTCGTAAGTCCTAAGGCAATATAAGTACTTCCTCCAATGACGAGAGAGCCTAACATTAATTTTCTGCGGCCCATTTTTGAAAATTTGCCTATAATTATTGATCGATCACATAGCCACAAGGGAAACTTGCCATGAAAATCCCATATTCTTGATAATCCCCTTTTAATACTTCCGTAATATAAGGGAGCGTAATGACCATAGTGGCGCCAACTCCAAATTGAACAACAGCGAGAAAGAAACTGAGCCATACAATAATTTGTTGTCGAAAGAAATATCGGATCCCATTTTGAAACTGGGATAGCCAAGTCTTCCGGACCGTTAGCTCTAATTTTTTCTCACTCACAAATAATAGTGTGAAGCCGCTCATCGTTAACAATATGCAGACAGTTGCCAAGGTTGGGCGCACGCCAATCAATTCAATAAAGCTGCCTCCTAAAACAGGAGCTAAGAAAAGCATAAGCCTTGTCGTTCCATCAAGATAAGCATTTGCAGAAGGAAGTTGATCCTTTTCGACAATAGTTGGCGTGATGGCTTGACTAGCAGGAACATAAAGCGGTGTTATAAGCCCAATAACGATTTGTAATAGATAAATATGCCATATTTCAATTGTACCGAATGATAGAATTGCGAGAGGCAAGAGGAAGACAGCCGCCCTCGTCCACTGAGAAAATACCATAATCCACTTTCTGCTCCATTTGTCGATAAAAGGGCCGCTAATAAGCTGCAATAGTATCGATGGAATATAATAGAGCAGCCACATGCTTCCTAATGCCATTTTGGAGCCCGTCAAATCGTATACTAAAACTGTGTTGCAAAACGTTCCGAAGGCTCCGCCTAATTCGGAAACTGCACTTCCTATCCATAAAGACACAAAGCCTTTACATTTCAACACAGGATTGCGATGCATAATTTTGCTCATTGTTTTAAGTAAAGCTGTAGCTCTTTCGATAAGGAAGTGACGGAGTTTTCCTTTATTGTATATTTTGATGCTTTGATTCCGACAAGGGAAGCAGCACGCAATATTTTCAAATGATGATGGGCAGTTGATTTACCAAGGTCGAGCTGTTCAGAAATCTCCTTAAGTGTGTAATCATCTTCGGCTAATAGCTTTACCATTCGAAGTCTGACTTCATCTCCTAATGCCTTGAATTTTTGAATTAACAAGTAGTCAGGGAGATATGGATCATTAGGGTAAATATTATAATTCGGAATAGGATAATAAAAAACTTTCGTCCCCTCTATATCAGAAACGATTGTCCAAGGACGATATGTCATTTGAGGTATGAATAGAACTCGATAAACACCTGGCTCCGGAATGTACTCCGAGCCATTTGTAGCCCAAGCAACAAATTCCTCCGCATTCATTTTTACTGCCATTGTTCTTTTTTCTAAAAGATCTCGCTCAATGATTTCAAGTAGTTCCTCAGACTGTGGAAAAATAACGAGGTTGTACCATAATGTGATCACATCGCATAGATGTTTTTTCAATTGCTGCTTATCCACATGAAAAATAAACTCAATATAACTCGGGAAGAAAGGATTGTCTTTAGTAGCTTTTTGTAAGGCATTCATTGCATGAAGATCGCCTTTGGATGCTTGTCTTCTTATTTTCTGCAATTTATTTCCTATGTAAGGCAAGCAATTGTAGCATAACTCTTCCGCTGATAATTGTTGAATAAACTCTGTAAATTGTTCTAAGGTACTACCGTTAAACATATGCAAGAGCTGAAGTAAGCTTTTCCACGTATTATTCTTCTCTACGTAATCTAGTTCATTTTTTAACTCTCCCGGCATTTCACTTATGATTTTCTCAAATTCTTTTTCTTTCTCTAAAGTATCTAAGAGAGGGATATTCGTAATTGCTGCGACTCCTAAAGCACTTTCCCAAAGCAAAGAGTGTTCAAATTCAATTTGGTAAGACTCTCTTTTTTTACCGGTGATTGATAAAGTATTCAAAATGAGTTCATCTCCTTTCTTTCAGACAAGTATAACGATTAAATTTTGATAGTTCAACTACTTTCGAATGAGTTGTTCAATATTAATGGAATTAATAAATATTTCCAACATGCTGTATAATGGTTTTATACATCAAAGCGGGAGGAAATGAGATGCGTAATTTCTGGAATGGCTTTATGGTATTCATCATCATGGCATTGCTTTTGCCTTTCGTCGGGTTCGGGATGATGATTTTTTATTTTAGTGGATTGGAATTTTTCATTCCGTTAATCGGTGCGGCATATTTATCTTTGGGTGCTTTTGTCGTGATGGCTTATTTTGATTTGCACCGATTTAAGAGGTTTTTCATTATGGGAGCATCAGCCGTTCTATTCATTTCACTTATTTTTGCAGTGCCGGGGGTTTATGACCGGTCGAAAATGGTTGTTAGAGACGGCTCTGTCGATTTATATGAGTACAGTCCATTCGTAGAGAGGACGAAAGCCGTTTCGCTCGATCGACCAGCTTCCTTTCAAATTGAAGAGGATTTGCCTGTAATTGACGGTGCGACTGCGCTTTATCCGATTTACTCGGCATTTGCTCAAGCGGTTTACCCTGAAAAAGAGTATGATCCGTACAATAGCGAAGTGATGTCAAACCGGACTGGCCAAGCTTATACGAATTTGCTTAACGGCAAGGCGGATCTCATTTTCGTTTTGAGACCATCGAAAGCGCAGTTGGAGCAAGCGGAGCGTGCCGGTAAGGAACTAAAGCTGACCCCAATCGGGAAAGAGGCATTCGTCTTTTTTGTTCATGCGAAAAATCCTGTGAAAAGCTTGACGGAGGATGAAATTAAAGGGATTTATTCTGGAGAAATTACGAACTGGAAGGATGTCGGCGGAAAAAATGATTCGATTCGTGCATTCCAACGTCCTGAAAATAGCGGCAGTCAAACTGCACTCCAGCAATTTATGGGTTCTGTGCCGATTATGGATCCGCCGACTGAAGATATTGCTTCCCTTATGGGGACGATTGTCGATCAAGTTTCCGATTATAAAAATCATAAAAATGCGATTGGTTATACGTTCAGATACTATTCAACGCAAATGGTTACGAACAATAAAATTCGCTTATTAGGTGTAAACGGTGTTGAACCGACTGTTGACACAATCCGGTCAGGAGAATATCCAATTTCAAATGAATTTTATGCAGTTACGGCAGGAACCGACAATCCGCATGTCGAAGCGTTTATAGAGTGGATGCTGTCGGATGAAGGTCAGGAAATTGTCGAGAAGACAGGATATGTGCCAATCCGGTAGCGAGGATGAAAGGATGCGGGGTGTGTAATGGCAAATGTTTTGGAGGCTATTCAAGTTAGCAAGGATATAGATGGACGTTCAATCTTGCAAAATATATCATTCCAATGTTCAAATGACACAAGGTTATTAATCCGCGGGAAAAATGGTTCCGGCAAAAGTACATTGCTTAAGCTTTTGGCTGGTATTATAAAACCTTCGAGCGGAAAAATAGCTGGCAGTGCTCAAAAAGTTGGTTACGTGCCTGAGCATTTTCCGGAAGGCTTGCGGTTTCGATTAAAGGAATATTTATTATTGACTTCATCATTCCAAGCAGGATCAAAAGAAATCATTGAAGGCGAACTATCGAATTACATTCAGATGTTTGGCATAGAGCCATTTTTGCAAACTCCGTTGAAAGCTTGCTCGAAGGGAACAAGGCAAAAGGCTGGTATCATTCAAGCTCTTTTAATGAAGCCCGATGTTTTATTATTGGATGAACCACTGACAGGGTTAGATATAGAATCTCAACAAATTCTTGTGAAATTATTGGAGGGATTCGATATTCCTATCATCTTCACTTCCCACGAAGATGAATTACTGATGCATTTGGCGAAGGAAGTATTACATATTGGCACTGGGGAAGTGACACCTTATTTTATACATGCAGCTCCGAAAAAACGGATTAAAGTAGAATATAGTAGCAAGGAAGTCTTTAAGGACTTTCCTGTTAATGAAATACAATATGAAGGAAGTGAAGCTATCTTTATTGTAGATGGAGAAACGAGCGATCAGATTTTAATAGAACTGTTGCAGAAGAACTGTTCAATAGTAGATGTGAGGGAGATAGAGTAATGGCTTGGAAGTTTATTCAATATCAATTCATTAGCTATATTCGTTCGCTCACGTTCATACCGCCGCTCACGGTATTCATTGGCTGGATCATTCTTTTCTATACGTATACCGGCGTTCCAATCATGAGCAGCTATGCTGTAACTTGTGTATCTTTATATTTAATTATGACGTGGGTTGCGATGAGCGTTTTTTCATTGGAAGAGGATGGCGAAAAAAACTTACTGTTTGTCCAACTGCCTAACAAAGTACAATATTTGTTGGGTAAGTGGATTGTTTGTGTATTGATTGCATCATTTTTGGGATTGTATGCCATTGTTTATCCGCTGGCAATAAATAGCTTTATAGAGTCTGCCGATTTTACATATATAAGTATCGCGATTTATGGTCATCTTTTTTTCGCTGTTTTCGGTATTTTCATCGGTTCGTTTTTTTCAAATACAAAGGTGGAATCCAAAAGATTCGCATGGTTGTCAGCAATGTTAGTGATCGCTATTTCGATTGCGCAAGAGGGCATTATTGAGAAAGCGATGGTCTTCAAATGGATCTTGCTTCCTTTTCCTCCGGTTGCTCAAGTTCTTCGTTATTTTACAGATGAAGCATTCCATATTGGCAAAGGCTTTTGGATGAGTGCTGCTTGGGTTGTTTGTTATTCTTTAATTAGCGGTTTTGTGATTATGAGGATATTTATGCGGCGGGAGCAATATTGAAGGGCTATGGCAAGGTCATTACATAGAGGAGGCATGGTTCATGTGTTTGTTTTATGGCAAGCTTCAATGATCATTTCTTTTTTATCGTTCTTTTTTGGTTTATTCACAAGATCGAAAACTGCTTTGCTTATTAGTTTCGTTACATTTTTACCGATCGGCTATTACTTTTTTGGCGCGAACAATGCGTTTAAGCTTATTGCATTGTTGGCGTTTGTGCCGTTATTGATCATCTATTTATTTTACCGCCATGAAAAAAGGAGTGCAGCGTCATGAATCTTGTAGAAACTTTGGGAATTGACCATCCGATGATCCAAGCCCCCATGGCAGGTGTTACAACACCAGAGTTTGTGGCAGTATCATCGAACGCAGGTTTATTGGGATCGGTTGGAGCGGGTTATTTAGGGGCGGATGCGACGCAGGCGTTTGTTTTGCAAGTGAGAGAGTTGACGGATAAGCCATTTGCCGTTAATTTATTCGTGCCTGAACATACGAAAGTCGATCAGGAGCAGCTTCGAAAAGCATATACAGCGCTACAGCCGGTTGGCGAGCGATTAGGTATGCCTTTTTGGAAAGCGCCGTTATCAGAATCTGAATTTGACGAACAAGTGGATGTACTGATCGAGGAAGGTGTGCCGGTTTGCTCATTTACATTCGGCATTCCGGACGGCCAGACAATCCGAAAGCTAAAGGAAGCAGGTGTTTTCTTGATTGGCACTGCAACGACGAAGGAAGAAGCGAAAGCGGTGGAAGCGTCCGGGATGAATGCGGTTGTTGCTCAAGGGAGCGAGGCGGGTGGACATCGGGGTTCATTTATAGGAGAGGAATATGTGCCACTCCATGAATTGATAGCTGATACAGTTGAAGCAGTTAAAATACCGGTCATCGCGGCAGGAGGAATTGCGAATAAAGAACAGATGGATGAAGCTATGAAATTAGGTGCACAAGCCGTACAAATCGGAACGGCCTTGTTAGCAACAGAAGAAAGCGGCGCCCATCCTCTGTATAAGGAAGCCGTTTTATCAGCAAAGCTTGGCTGTACGCAATTGACGAAGGCGTTTTCTGGGAAATCAGCGAGAGGCATCCGGAACACATTCATGGATATGATGGCAAGTGCTCCAATCGCCCCTTATCCGTACCAAAATGATTTAACAAAAAGAGTGAGAAGTGAAGCGGCAAGATTAGGGAAACCGGAATTCATGTCACTTTGGGCAGGGGAGCAAGTGCATGAAACGGAAAGCGGCTCGGTCGTTGAAGTCGTTAGGCGATTTGTAAAATGAATGGGGAGCATACGAACAGGCAACGTTCGTATGCTTTTTTGATGTTTGTGAGGCGTTCGATTGGGAGAAAGGGATGCAAGGGCGAATCGGTAGTAAACTCTCCCGAATCGGTAGTATCACCAAGAATAGCCTGGCAGAAAGCAAAAGGTGCCTGACGTTGGCCACCCTTTACTCTCCAAGCCCACTCACATATACCACGGCAATGTATATTCCATTTTCTTGCCTTTTCCTTTCTTTTGCTTTGAAACTTTCCATATGCCGTCTTCTTTTTTCACTTGAAAAAGCATGTTTGTGCCATCTGATTTTTTGAAAAGGATCAGTCCTTCATCACCTTTGATGTAGGTGACGGGGCTGATGACATTTTTGTACGGTGGTTTAATTTCCGGATTCAAGATCGTCATCGCAATTTCTTCTGCGATGTCAGCTAGCGTTCGGTATTCGTTATGTTGCTGTGCTTTGTATTGCAGCTGCGGCAAATCGTATCGTTCAAATGGCAATAAATTCAGATGAAATGTATGACTAATGTCGATAATGACTTCATCGTAAAAGGCGTCTTTCTGTTTTTCTTCTTCATCCCCTTCATGAGAGACGCTAAGTGTTACGATCCCCCCAGAATTTACGTCGAAACGAATTGTTTCAACTCCGTAAGGGGGATTGAGAGGCCCTTCAAATGTATTCACTTGCACTTCTACAGTGAATTGAAAACCGCCATCAGATTCACGTTTTATATTCAAAATTTCAGTATCATACAAAGCAAATGATTTTGGGTAGCCATAGTACTCTGTAATGGCTTTTGAAATATAAGGGCTGAGTGCAGTGAGCAATGTATCTTGAAGAGTTTTTTCCGGTATCGCCTTTTGGTTGGCCTCTGTAGACGGAGGAAGGGCTGTACATATAATGAATAGGAACATGACGAAAAGTAGCTTTTTCACCTAAAAACCTCCTATCTGTTGTTAGTAGTAGGATGTGCTGTGGCGAACAAACGATACATTCGGTTAGTCGAAAAAATTGATTCTTAAATTGACCCAATTGCGCTATAATTGTTGAAAGTGAGGAAGAAAGTTTGGTGGAGTATATGAAAAAATATTTCGGAGAGATTGGATTGATGCTTACCGCCATTATTTGGGGCAGCGGCTTTGTCGGCAGTGCTGTCGCATTGGAATCGTATTCGCCTTATCAAATTTTAGCGGGGCGTTTTTTAATTGGTGCCGTTTTGCTATGTATCGTTTTTCATAGAAAGTTAAAAAGTATACATAAATCTACGTTAATGAAAGGGACGGTTTTAGGTGTCTTTCTTTACATTGCATTTGCGCTGCAAACAGTCGGTCTACAATTTACAACACCATCGAAAAATGCCTTTTTGACTGCAGTAAATGTTGTGATCGTCCCATTTATTGCATTCGTTCTTTATAAGAGAAAATTGGATTGGTTTGAAGTGATTGGCGCGATACTTGCGATTGTAGGCGTAGCCGTTTTGTCTTTGCAGCTATCCGCAGAAATCAATATTGGCGATTTTCTTTCTTTTTGTTGCGCCATTGCATTTGCATTTCATATTTTTTATACTGCGCAATTTGTAAAACAGGAAGATCCGGTCGTGTTGACACTCATTCAAATGGCTGCCGCAACACTGATTGGCTTCATTGTCGTTTTATGTTTAGGTGAAACTTCTTTCAGCACGCAGACTGAAGGTCTTGCTTCGTTGCTCTACTTAGGTATTTTTTCAACAACAATCGCTTTTTTATTGCAGACAGTTGCTCAGAAATTTATTTCGGAGACGAAAGCTGCAATTATCCTTTCTACGGAATCCTTTTGGGGCATGGCGTTCTCTGTCATTATTTTAAGTGAAGTTCTTACCGTTAAGATGGTGATTGGCGCCATTTTAATACTATCCGCAATCATTTTATCGGAAACGAAATTGAGTTTTTTGCAAAAGAAGAAACGCGTGTATTTAGAGTAGAAATAGGGGTGAAACAATGTTTTATTCTGAAGAAAGAGCAGATTATTTCAAGAAAATCATTGAGAAATTAAAGTCTTGTAATTTGGTTGAAGGAGTAGTGCAATTAGGCTCCGGAGTGAATGGATACAACGACGAGTTTTCCGACATTGACTTGATGGTGTCAACTTATAAGACGGAAAATGTGGAAGCTACAAAACAAGCAGTTCTCATAGTTCTCGAAGAGTTCAATCCGGTCTATATAAAAGAAAAGCAATTTAATAAAAATATATATCTTTTCATTGCATTCATGGAAAACTCTTTAGAATTCAATATTTCAATTCTGCCAAGTGAGCTATTGAATGTAAAATCTCCTTTATGGAAAGTCGTCGTAGATAAAACTGGAGTGGTATCTCAGAAGATGCATACTGAAAATGAGATTTTTCAAAATCACCCAGACAAATACGGAGTGACGTCTGACATCGCATTTGAGTTCGTTTATTGTGCATTAAATATGGACAAAGAGTTGAGGAGAAATAATTTCATTTATGCACTTAAAATGCTTGAGAATATGAGGGCATACCTTTTGTTGGCTCAAGCAAAAAATGAAAATAAGAAGCTGCATCAATTCAAATCGTATGATACATTGGATCCTTCTTTTATCTCAACTTATCTTTCAACTTATCCAGATGAAATTACGACAGAAAAATTGATAGCTGCGTCTAGCCGGTTAAAGGGAATTTTTATGGAGATCATCGAGCAAAGCCCCTTTATTACAATTGATCAGAAATTATTTAAAATGCTGAAATAAATGATTGACCTGTCCCTAAGAGGCAGGTTTATAGTGGAAGAAGAAGGAGGGGAGTTATGCTATCGATCGGGAAAACCGCTTATCTTGTCGGGTTGACAACTAAGGCGATCAAGCATTATGAGGAAATCGGACTCGTTCGTCCAGCTTACGTAAGTCCGGAGTCAGGATACCGGTTTTATTCGCAAAAAGAACAGCAACAGCTTATTCGAATACGAACCTTGCGGAACTTCGGAGTATCTCTTTCGGATATTTTGCTTGAGGGGGATGAACAGATGGAATCATTGCTGCTAAAACGGAAGAAGGAAATTGCAGATGAAATTGAAGAGTTGAATGGGAAGATGGAAGGAATCGATCAATTATTAAACGAAGGGGAGAAGAAAATGGAAACACGTATTGTGGAAAGCGAAGGGTTTACAGTGAAAGGGTATGAGGTGAAGGGACCTGTGTCGGCAATCCCTGCTGAATGGGATCGGTTGAACAAGATCATTCATGAGAAAGAAATAATTGCGGAAGAATCTTTTGGGGTATGCTTGAGCATGGAAAATGAAATGATCCATTATATTGCGGGACTGAAAGAAG
The DNA here is from genome assembly GCF_037144575.1 of Sporosarcina sp. USHLN248. Classification (NCBI taxonomy): domain Bacteria; kingdom Bacillati; phylum Bacillota; class Bacilli; order Caryophanales; family Caryophanaceae; genus Sporosarcina; species Sporosarcina sp. USHLN248. The sequence goes on along the minus strand of NZ_JBBCZC010000037.1, from coordinate 19,079 downwards.
ACTTGACGGGCAGTTTCCCTGACACGAAGGAAGTTACCATTCCAGCTGGCAAGTTTATCGTTGCGAAAGTGGAAGGTGGCATTCCGGGAATCCCTGCGACGTATGATGCAATTATTCAAATGGAAGATATTCAGCTTCGCGATTGCTTTGATTTTGAAAGATATGTCCACCCTGTCGGAGCAACGGAAGATATTATTGAGATTTGGATGCCGATTGAGTGAAGGATTCCTTGTCGGGAAATAGCCAACCGATGATCATGAAAATGATTCCTTTGACAAAGGTAAAGATGGCAAGCCATATCATTGCATGTTTATCCTCCCAAAAGGTAAGTTTTTCATGATAAGGGATGACGCCTATTTGGGATATATGATAATGGTCATAATGACTGGCAGCAGCCCAAAGAAAGATGACAATGCCCAAAACTGAAAAAGTGCACCCGGTCCAAAATCTACGTTTTGCAGGAGGGCTTAAATAGATGGCAACAACCATAAACAGCATTGGAATGATCAAGATGAAAAGTATGTAAAGCTTCATGAAAGTTCCTCCTCAATTCATTCTTTAAAGCAATATACGTAACAAAGAGATGCAAGTTTCGAAATATTGGATAATTAGTGGGGTGTGGGGTTCGGATGGAGACACGTATTGAACGAAGAGAGCAATTCACAGTGAAAGGCTATGAAATGAAAGGGGCCGTTACGGAAATTCCGAAGCTATGGGATGAATTGAATGGAAAGATTGCTGAGAAAGGCAAAAGACCTGATGAGTCCTTTGGCATTACATTAGGGATAGAGAATGGAAAGTTCCACTACTTGGCGGGCATTAAAGAGGAATTGGCAAAAGATTTTTCGGATGCAAAGGAACTAACGATTCCGGAAGGGAGATTCATCGTTGCAAAGGTTGAAGGCGATGTAGATGCAATTCCAGCAGCTTTTGATGCATTAATGCGCAATACTGATGTAACACTTAGACATAGTTATGGATTCGAGCGGTATATCCACCCTGAAGGTTCGAAAGAGTATGAAACGGAAGTGTGGGTGGCGATTGAGTAGGTGTAGTAGATCTGGCATTTTGGCCAGATCTTTTTCTTTTTCCGTCTTCACCGCTTATTATGAAGAGTTTGTAAGATCATAACAATCGTACGATGAATCCAATTTTCTTTTTAAACGTATAGTAGTAAACTGCATCCGGAGGTTTGTCTTATTAGGGGGTGGCGGATTGAAAGAAATTTACCGAAAGACATCGATTTTCGGATATATTGTCGGTATCGGTTTGCTCCTATTTGGCATTCTTTATTATTTTATTTGGTTTGAAGGGTTTTCAGTGAATGGTGATGATCTCATTCAAGTTGGAATCAGTGGAGTGTTTATGCTTGGAGCGGGATTTTATTTTAAAAATGTGCATGACAAGTTCGTAGAAGTCGATGCGATCGAAAGCGAATGGAATATGGAGGGCATTGGGGAATTAAATTTGAAACGCGTACCATCCATTTTGCCGAAATTCGTCCATGTCGATCATGACGGGCAGCCATTACTTCAAATCCGGCCAAGTGAAGGCCAGCTTCGTAGAGTGTTTCTCTGTTTTCCGATATTGGAAAAAGGAGCGGTATTTCCGGTGGAGTACGATATTTCTACAATGGATGGTGCACTTTTAGCGACTTTTCGAATTCAAAACAGTGTGAAGCAGTTTACGCTGACGCTGAAAAAACCTGATGGCACAGTTATCGGTACTTACATACAGCATTTAACGAAGTCAGCGATGAAAAACCGTGGGACACTTTATCACGCAGATGGCTCAGTATGGCGGCAACTTGAAGCGAACAATATGGCGGGGGATATCGATATATTGGATGAAGAAGGTAGGAGAACGGCATCCTATCGTTATGGTTTGTTTCCATATGCGGCACATCCTGCGTTTCAAAGTACCGCTCATCACGAGCATGTCAGCTTTGGATCACATATTTCTCTTGAGGAAAAACTGTCTTATATCATGATTTTTTTCTTTTGGTTAGCCGTGTAAAAAGGAAATATGCTCTATAAACATACCTAATATGATCTCAGACTGTAGACAAAGTATCTTGTCACTTTTTTTACAGTCTTTTTAAGGTTGGTAGTCGTGGAATAAGTGTTTGTCAACAAGCCGACGATCTTTTCCTTGTTCACAAGATCATGTTAGGTATGTTGCGATATTAGCTAAACATTCCCATTTATTTCATTAATTTCATTGTTTTCTTGTCCGCGCTTTCAACACTTTTAGATTACACGCTTGCCAGTCCAATGATTATACCTAATCAGTTAAAACTACGCCTGTTATCGGATACCCTTTAGTAGGGGTACTCCTTTTTGGGGGAATTCGATCTTAAAAGGACACCATTTTCCCGATACCACGACAAAAACGTCTCTTTTTCAACAACATTCAATATACATTTTGAATTCACTTGGGACTCTAATTTCTGATGCTCTTCAGGAAAGTCGTTTTCTACAAATAATTTTATATAAGGTAACTTTTCTTGTGCTTTTTGGGAACGCAAATTGTCTATTTTGGCACCGGCGAAGACATAGTTTAGCCCTAATTTAGTGAAAGCAATATATAGTATTTCCGCTTTTGCCAATTGATTATAGCCTTGTCCCCAATACGGATGACCGATCCAAGTGCCGATATGGCAAGTTTTTTTAATTGGGTCAATATCTTTAAGCGTAATGACTCCGATCAGTTGGTTGTCCTCATTTAAGATGCATCTCGAGTACTGATTGCCCTGTTTTTCTTGCTCAAGGATAAATTCAATAAAGCCTCTCGTACCCTCTACTGTCGTTTGTTCATCCGTAAGACCCAAAGCATTTTTCACAAGTGGCGAAGATGATAACTCTGACATTCCCTCCGCAAAGTTTAGCTGGTGGGGAACTAGCGTAATTCTCTTCATTGCAATCTTCCTCTCTACGTCTATATAGACTTTCCTATGCTTACTTTGTCAATTCCCACTTCATCAGATTGCCTTCCTGTCCAATTCTTTTCATTCCCAACCTTTCCAACACTTTCATAGAAGCTATATTATCATGCAAACATTCAGCGTTAACTTTTTTCACTTGCCCGGAAGCGAATGCCCATTCCACAAGTGCACGCGTTGCCTCGGTCGCATACCCTTTATTTTGTGCGTCAGGAATGATGCCGTAGCCAATTTCTACGGTAAATTCTAAAGAAGGTTTCCCTTTAAAACCGATGTCTCCAACAATCTGATTCGTTTCTTTTTCAACTACGAAATAGGGACCCCAGCCCAATAAAGAATCGTCGTTTTGAAGCTCGGCTACATGTGCTTTTATATGATCTCCTATGTTATAAGCGCCAGTTGGAATTGTTGATAAACATTCAGGTGTACAAGCGTTCACTTTCAGTCTATTCGTATGGATAATCATTGAATATTCCCCCAAATAAGTTGATGAGTTCATTATACTTCATATTCGTTGCATATTCTATTGAAGTTTGTGTTGACTCCCACGTTACGTCATACTTTATAGTCAATAGTGAAGGGAGGCGAGGAGCAATGAAAGTGAAGGAAGTGGCGGATTTGACCGGTGTGAGTGTGCGCACGCTCCATCATTATGATGCTATCGGTTTACTCGTTCCGGACGATGTGACGGAGGCGGGCTATCGGGTTTATTCCGATGATAATATGACGACCCTCCAGCAAATCCTATTCTTTCGTGAAGTTGGCTTTCCTTTGAAAAAAATAAAGGAGCTATTGGAGAGTCCATCGTTCAACCGGTTGGAAGCGTTCGAGCTGCAGCGCGATATGCTGCTTGCTAAGCGCCGCCAATTGGACGTAATGATTGAGACGATCGACAAGACGCTTCAATCTGAGAGAGGAGAAATGACAATGACGAACGAAGAGAAATTTAAAGGTTTCGACTTCAGTTCGAACCCATACGAGCAGGAAGCAAGAGAACGGTGGGGAGATGAAGCGGTCGATAAGGCGAACAAAAATGTTGCCCAGTTTGGCGAGAAAGAACAGCAGGAGATGAACCGTATTTATTCTCAACTTGCGGAACTTCGCCACGGCGATCCAACTTCGAAGGAAGCACAAGATGCAATCGGAGAATGGTATACGTTTTTGAATAAAATTGCCCATTACTCACCTGAAGCATTTGCCGGTTTAGGTGAAATGTACGTCGCAGATGAGCGCTTTACGAAAAACATTGACCAGTTCGGGAAAGGGTTATCCGTTTTCATGCGCGATGCAATGAAAGCTTACGCGGAAAGAAACTGAACAATTTTGGCGGGGGAACAGAAATCTGTTTCTCCGCTTTTTTAATGCATCTACTTAATTTGATTCGCGATTGGTCGATTGCAGGGAAATAAATTCAGGAGGAAGCAATAGCAATGTCCTTAACGAAAATGCTGCTTCTTGACAATCAATACTAATATGTATTACTATATACCGGTAGTTAGTGTTACTTAATACCGGTGCTGCAAATGCCTAATATACTGAGTACTAAAAATATAAATGAAATAAAAAAGGAGGACAAAGTGGATAATATTACAGAAATGTTGAAAGGAGTGCTTGAAGGTTGTGTACTTGAGATCATCAGCCGCGGTGAAACTTATGGCTATGAAATCACACAACAACTTCGTGAACTCGGTTTTACGGATGTAGTTGAAGGCACAGTTTATACAATTACTATGCGGCTTGAGAAAAACAATCTGGTCGACATTGAAAGAAAGCCGTCCAACATGGGACCACCAAGAAAATTTTACACACTTAACGCAGCGGGTCGAGAGCAATTAGAAATTTTTTGGAGAAAGTGGGAATTTGTTTCAACCAAAATTAATGAACTCAAAACTAAAATGAAATCGAAAGGGGAAATAATATGAATATTTTTGAGAAGGTTATCGGAAGTCTGGATGACAAGCGGGAATGGAAGGCGATGGAGGCGCGCGCAAAGGCATTACCAAGTGAGTACCGTAACGCTTACAAAGCTATCCAAAAATATATGTGGAATGCTGGCGGACTGAAGGACATGAGCCGTATTTTTGGCGGTATACTTGACCTTTTTGAAGAAGGTGCATCAGCAGGTAAGAAAGTCATTGACCTAACGGGTGAGGATGTGTCCTCCTTCTGCGACGAACTAATGAAAGATACGAAGACTTGGAAGGACAAATATCGTGAGAAGTTGAACGATAAGATTCGTCGTGAATAGATCGAACTCCTCTTAGGCTTTGACTAGTATCGAAACCAAGGACGCAAACTTTAAAACAGCGTTCGGTTATGCTTTGTTTTTATGACATTCTAATTCGTGCCCTTTTGAATGAAAAGACTATTTGCAACGATATTTGGATCGCGTTTGCTTGGTGTGTCGGCATCATGGTAATTGCATACTTCATCGTCAGTCAAGTATTTAAACGCCTGTTAGGGTAAGCATTCTATTTTAGGATTATCCATAAATAGGCTGCTGCAATGAATGAGGAAATTCCGGAAATTCGCGTAATCTGTGTAATGGTGTAGCTCCATCACTTAACCAAAGCGAGGTTTCCGTGCATGTTTAGAAGAGTTGTGGATAATAATAAACTAACGACTTATATTCGAGGGTTATCTTTATTATCTGCATTCTATAATGGGTGCTATTCCGAATTAATAATAAATGTCCAATTTCTTATTTAAAGGTATTGGACTTTTTATATGTATTTTTGGTGCAATAAAATAGGTTCAAACAACTCCTAAAGTGATTGTTTAGCAATTATACGCCTTTCTTAAGTAATTGCCTATGAATTAGCAAAATTCCATATAGACGTTCTCACCAAGTTGGCGTATTGTTGAATAAATGAGAAAACGGGAGTGATTGGAAATGGACGCGAAGGAATTTTGCGAGCGATATGCAGTGGAGCGGAAAGGGACGAATTCGTTGAAGTGGGATGCGTTAAAGGATCGTTTTGGTGATCCGGATTTGCTTGCAGCTTGGGTTGCAGATATGGAATTTAAAGCGCCGGAAGCTGTCTTGGACGCGTTGCAGCAACGAATTGCACATGGCGTGTTCGGTTACTCCTACGTTCCGGACTCCTTTTATGAGGCATTTATTAAATGGGAGAAGGAGCATCACGGCTATACAGTCGAAAAGGAGTGGATCCGCTTTTCAACTGGCGTCGTTACTGCGCTTTATTGGTTCGTCAACGCTTTTACGAAGATAGGCGATGCTGTCATACTATTGACACCCGTTTATTATCCTTTCCATAATGCAGTGAAGGACAATGGCAGGAAATTGGTAACTTGCGAGCTTGTGAATGAAAATGGAAACTATCATATTGACTTTGATGCATTCGAAAAAAGCATAATCGACAATGATGTAAAACTGTTTATCCAATGCTCGCCTCATAATCCAGTCGGCCGTGTCTGGACAGAAAAAGAATTGAAGACGATCCTATCCATTTGCAAAAAACATGATGTCCTTGTCGTTTCTGATGAAATTCACCAAGACCTCGTCATGGAAGGACATCAGCATATCCCTTCGGCAATCGTTGGTGGGGGAGCATTCGCACACAACCTTATCACTGTAACGGCTCCTTCGAAAACGTTTAATTTGGCGGGTCTGCTTACATCGCAAATTATTATCGAGAACGACCAGCTTCGTACACAATTTGATAACTATGTGAAAACAGTGAACCAGACAGAAGTGAATATACTTGGACTGACTGCTGCTGAAGCGGCTTATCGGCATGGGCAGCAATGGCTAGATGGGTTGTTATCTGTTATTGAGCATAATTACAATCATGTAAAGCGACATTTGAATGAACAGGCGCCCAATATACTAATTTCTCCTTTAGAAGGGACGTATTTGATTTGGCTCGATTTAAGGAATGTCATCGATGCAAATCAGACAAAGGAATTCATCCAAGACCGTTGCCGGATTGCTGTCGATTTCGGGGAATGGTTTGGCGAAGAATCGAAAGGTTTCATTCGTTTAAATATGGCGACAGAGCCACGATTTGTAGAGCTTGCCGTTGAAAATATCCTATCCAATTTAGAGGATTTTGCAGTCGTCGGTAAATCATCTGAATAAGCTTTTTAAATAAAGCTATTTGCTTGAGTGGCAAGTGTCTTTTTGACTATTGAAAATCACATTTTTACCCTCTGTTCGGCTGTTGCCAAATGTGTATTAATATAATACGATGAAAACAAAAACGAACGGAGGGGCACGAAATGATGCATGTAATTGTCGGCAGGACGATAGGCAATGACAAGATTATCAAGCGACTAAGAGAACAAGGAGAAGTTGACATTATCGTTATCGATGATGAACATGAAGGACCGCCTATGTATGACGGGGACGTCGTCATTTATTCTTCAAAACAAGCGGAAGCTTTTTTAAAGGATAATAAAGACGTCAAATTCCACTCATACAAATGCCGACACCCGCTCATGAACATAGAGCATTATGAGTTCTAATTTGCAGATTGATTAAGAATTATGCCGCAGCATCCCTTCCTTGTGCGAACAAATTGAAACTTCACCCAACAGTCAAACGTATATATAGATAGAGAGAGTAAGAAATAGCTTCCTAAAACCTAAGACGTAGATGATTTACATCTGTAGACGGTTTAGCTTCCCATAAAGATTGTACATACTTGTAGAGAGAGTAGTTAGGGGTTGAATGAATGGGAAAAACAATCTATATCGTTTTGACGGCAACCGGTACAATGCTATCGAAAGCTATTGGCGTGTACACGAGGATGGACTTGAATCATGCATCGATCGCTTTCGATGAGCAGTTGAACGAGATCTATAGCTTTGGCCGGAAGCAGCCGAACAATCCGTTTAATGGTGGTTTCGTCCGCGAGAATGTTGCTGAGGGAATTTTTCATAATGCAAGCTGTGCAATCTATCGATGTGAGGTTTCCCCCGAAGCGTATGAACGAATCCGAAAAAAAATTATCCAGTTCCAATTAAATCAAGAGAAGTATAAATATAACTTCATCGGTTTGTTTGGTGTCTTACTGAACAAAGAAATTAAAAGAGAGCATGCTTATTTTTGTTCTCAATTTGTAGCGACTGTTATGCAGGAAAGTGAAAAGCACCGTCTTACGAAAACGCCTTGCTTAACGATGCCGCATCATTTGACGACATTGCCTCATTTACAGCCGGTTTATGAAGGCGACTTGCAGACGTATTTAAGGATGACAAGGGGAACAGATACAATTCGTCCAATGCGAATGAGCTTGTTGAAAAGTCTTGCATTCCGTATATTAGCTTGATTGAAAAGCTCCACGATAGGGGGCTTTTTTAATTTCTCAAATTGTTTTGAGATACATTTCCTTTTCGCATTTCGCAACCATTCATGCGATAATGGGTAAAATAAGACATAGAGGATGACAAGATGACGAAAACAATAGATGTGCAAGTAAATGCACAAAGTATCGCTGCTTTTAAAAAAGGTTACCCGCTTATTTTGAAAGATGCAGTTGTTAACCCGGAAGTGCTTCAAGAGGAAGGAAGCTTCATCCGCCTTGTCGACCAGTATAACCATTTCATTGCTAAAGGTTATTATGGCAATCAAAATAAAGGGATTGGCTGGGTTTTAACGCGCAAAGATGAAGCGATCGACTTTGACTTCTTCGAATCAAAAATGGCTGCTGCTTTTGAAAGAAGGAGATCGTTTTTCAAAGATAGCGATACGACTGCCTATCGAGCATTTAACGGAGAGGGCGATGGCATCGGCGGTATGACGATCGACTATTATGACGGATATTATATGGTTAGCTGGTATAGCGAAGGCATTTATTCCATGAAGCATCATGTTTACGGCGTGTTGGACAAGATAACCGATTATAAAGCAATCTACGAGAAGAAACGTTTTGACTCGAAAGGGCAATATATTGAGCAAGATGATTTCGTGAAAGGGACCATAGGTGATTTCCCGATTATTGTGAAGGAAAATGGCATGAACTTCGCTGTAGATTTGAACGACGGTGCGATGACGGGTATTTTTCTCGATCAGCGGGACGTTCGGAAGGCGATTCGTGATCGTTATGCGGAAGGGAAGCATGTGTTAAATACATTTTCCTACACAGGAGCATTTTCAGTCGCTGCAGCGTTAGGCGGCGCGACGAAAACGACGAGCGTTGATTTGGCGAAACGAAGCTTGCCGAAAACAATTGAGCAATTCAGCGTCAACGGAATTGATTACGAAGCACAAGATATTAAAGTGATGGATGTTTTTGATTACTTCCGTTATGCAAAGCGGCATGAATTGAAATTTGACATGGTCATCCTTGACCCACCAAGTTTCGCGCGTTCGAAAAAGCATACATTCAGCACCGCGAAGGATTACCCATCCTTACTGAAAGACACGATCGCGATTACTGAGAAAAAGGGCATCATCGTTGCTTCTACTAACAACGCAACATTCGGCATGAAAAAATTCAAGTCTTTCATTGAAAAAGCATTTACCGAAACAAACACGAAATACAAAATTTTGGAGGAGTCTTCTTTGCCGAAAGACTTCAGAACAAACCGCGACTTCCCAGAGTTCAATTATTTGAAAGTCGTTATTTTGCAGAAGCTATCATAAGAAAGGAAGCCATCTTTGAAATGGAGGTGGCTTTTTGTTCGTTTGATGAAGTTGGAGGTATCATATCGACCGATCGCAACGCAAAATGCTCGCATCACAACGCAGCATAATCCAGCGGCACACCACAACTCCATAGCCTTTTCAACATCAAAAAGTCCAAAAACTGTTTCGGATCATTCGATTCCAAAACAGTTTTCAGCTTATAACTGATTCAGTTCATCGTTCAATTTATTCGCTTGCTGCTTGAAGTACAAGTAAAAGGATAGCCAAATGATTGCGTAGAATACGATGAAGATGCAAAGCATAGTGATGAATCCTTTTATTGTAAACGGCACCCATCCGATGACGAAGGCGGCAATGAAATATAAGACGGTTACGGATAGGAAGTGTAAAGCGGTTTGCACGGGCAATGTCAGTTTTTCATTTTCGAACAGCAAAGGTGTTACTGTGAAAAACCAGCCGCAAAATACGGTACCTAATGCATTTTTAGAAAGTATGGCAGCGTCTAACACATCGTTATTGCCTACGTGGATGACGAGCAAAATCGTCAATAGTGCTAGAAATGAGCCGAAGAAGATTCCTAATATGCTTCTAATGAAAAATGTCTTCATCCATTTTTCCTCCTGTTCATTTTCAATGCATCTTTAATGGCGCTTACGTAAGTTCTCGATACGTATTCCTTCGCGCCTGATTTGAAGTGGACGCATAATGTTCCGTTGAAGGAAGCTTCGAAGCGGCTCAGTTCGTGCAAATTTGCAATGACTGATTTGGACAGTCGAATGAACTTCGTAGATGGCAGTATTTCCTCCAATTCATATAATTTCTCTTTCAAAGAAAAGGACCCTTGCGAGGTGACAGCAACGACTCCTTCTTTTTCCGTATGAAAATAATGAATCTCATCAGGCTTTAAAATATGTTGCATTTCACCATCGCGCCCAACTAAAAACTCGGTCCGTTTTCCTTTCAGAAAATCAACAATTTCCTTTATGGAATCATCCACTTCATTGCAATGGATGGTTACTTTAGGTTCCTCATATAGCTCATCAATGTCGAGTGTAACTTTCATTTTGTGTATCCTCCCCCAGGTTCCTATTAACAGGATACCATTTGAAAGAAGATCTTAGGAGTCTATTTGCAAGATTCAAAGTAACGAGCGAAATCACTATAAGGATCAAAATATAGCCGATCGCTACGAACGTCGTCGTGCCCCATTCCAACTGTCCGTTCCAAACGGCAATGAAAAGTTGATTCATATGATAAAGGGGATTCAAATTAGCGATTACTTGCACAAATTTTGGCATCATGTCAATCGGCATCGCGAAACCGCCTGTAAACAACACGACTTGGAAGATGACGATCGAAAAGACGAGAGCACCATTCATACTTGTGAATAAAGCGTAAATCGCTGACGAAATGATGAGCAATGCAGCATTGAATAACAGGAACACCCCAAATGACAAGACAAAATTGATTGGTTTAAAGGAAAGATCGTAAGCGATCATTCCAATGAAAAATACAAGGAAATAGCCGATACTCGTAATGATAAATGACTTTAAAATGTTGGATAGCAGTAATGTACGTTTCGGGACTGGCGATAAATTAATACGTTTTTCAACTCCGGTCGTCCGATTCATCACTTGATCGAAACCGAAAGCGAAGAAGACGACACCGAATGTAATGAGCAAAATGAATGAAGGTGTGTACGTTTCTGCATAACTGAGATTGCCTGCATAGGTGGCATCCCCGAACAGTTGCCCCATGAACAAGTAGGTAGCTGGTGGAACGATGATCGTGAATACCATATAAAAAATTTCCCGAGTAAACATGAGCAAATCGTACTTTAATTGTGTGAGTAGCATGTCAAGTCCTCCTTATATAGACACTTTTGATAAGTAAAAGTCGTTAATGGATTTATAGCCGGCAGACAAAATCCCTTCCGTCGAATCAAACACTTCATTGATGCCTTCATTCAACAGCATCACTTTATCGCAATACAGCTCAACTTCGTCCATATTATGCGTTGTCAAAATGACCGTGCCGCCTGTTCGCTTGTTGTAGTCAGTTATATACGTCCAAAGCATATTTCGCATATGCGGATCAAGGCCGGTCGTTGGCTCATCTAAAATGAGCAGTTTTGGTTCGGATAAAAAAGCGATTGCCAAACTAACAATTTGCTTCCATCCACCCGATAGTTTATCGAAATACTTTTTTCGATGAGGCTCTAACTTAAAATCTTTTATGATCTGCTCAACGTCCATAGATGAGTTGTAATATGCTTTGAACAGTTTCAGCAGTTCAACTACCTTCAAGGTTTTATAAAACTGCGTCGGTTGCAAAACGGCTGATATGTTTTTCCGTAGATGTTCAATCTGTTGCGTCGATAAAGTGCGCAATTCTGAGCTCAACACCTTCACATCCCCTTCATCATAAGGCTTCAGTGTCATCAATATTTCTAAAAAGGTTGATTTGCCCGCACCATTTTTGCCGATGACCCCAATAATTTCGCCTGCATTCGCATTAAAATTAATTCCTCGTAAAACGATATTTTCCCCATACGCCTTTTGTAAATTATTAACGTGTACAATTTCCATTTCAACATCCCTCCGCCGCTGTTCTTTGTTACTGTTACTATATCCGGATCAGTCGTAGCGGTCTGCCGTTTTTCGATGACCGGCATATTTTTGGATGTCAGTTGCGTAAAAGCGCCAGTCAGATGCATGAGTGGAAAAGGAGATGACAAAGTCATTGTAGAAATACCTTATGGAGAGGGGTGGCACGATAGTTTCATTGCACCCGATAAAACGAAGCAAATTGAGGATCTCTACGAAAAAGAACATTATTTCACAAGAGAATTATGGAGTGGCTATGTGCACACGATAATTCGATTTTTCGGAAAATAATAGGCTTGCAAGGGAACCACATCGATGAAGAATTCGTCACAGAGAATCATGCAATAGCAATGTACGAACCATTTCTTATATACGAGGAGGGCGGGAAATGATTATTATGATCAACGGCACATTCGGCGTCGGCAAGACGTCGGTAGCAAATGAACTGCTCCGCAAACTAAATGGAGCAATGCTGTTCGACCCGGAAGTGGTCGGGTTTATGCTGCGCCATATTATACCGGCTGATATAAAGTTGGAGAGCGAGAAAACAGGGGATTTTCAAGATTTGAATATGTGGAAGCCGTTGACGGTAGAAGTCGCGAAGCAGTTGCGAAAGACGTATGGTAAGGACTTGATTGTGCCGATGACGATTTATAATAAAGATTATTTTGATGCAATTCATAGCGGATTTATGCAATTCGATTCGGAAACGTACCATTTCTGTCTGACGGCGGATAAGGAAACGATCCATAATCGTCTTCGTGAACGGGGTGAGGAAGAAGGGAATTGGTGCTTTGTGCAAACAGATAAATGTCTTGCAGGGTTTGAAGATCCATCTTTCGGACAATTCATATCGACAGAAGATGTTGGCGTGAGAGAAATTGTAGAATTCATTTGCAAAGAAATCGGAGCAAAGTCCGTATGTTAGGTTTAAATAAAGATGTTGTCGCCTTAATGCCGCATGACGAGGAATGGAAGGCATTATTCGAGCAGGAGAAACTGTTGTTGGAATCGCTCATCGGTAAGCATGTCGTCGATATCCAGCATATCGGGAGCACTGCGATAGCAGGGATTGCGGCGAAGCCGATGATCGATATCCTCATCGGTGTACGCTCGATGGATAATGTTAAACATTTCGATAAAGACAAACTGAAGGATGCCGATATTTACCATTTAGGGCGGGTGGAAATCGAAGGGAAGGCAGTGTTCGCCAAGTTCTCCAATTTGGATGAATTGACGAAGACCCATGTTTACCATGTTGTGGAATATGGCGGTGACTGGTGGAAGCAACATACTTTTTTCAGAGATTATTTGAATGGGAATCCTGATGTCGCCCGAAGATATGAATCGTTGAAAAAGGGATTGACGTTGCAATACCCAGACAACGAGCGACAATATACGGATGCTAAGAAAATGTTTGTGGATGAAGTGCTAAAGTTGGCCGAGATGTGAACAAGTATGGCAAGAAAGGGGTTTGGTGTTTCCTGTGAATAGTATGATTCCACACCATATTGCAATTATGATGGATGGAAACGGCCGATGGGGAAAGCGAAAAGGGCTTACTAGAAGCCAAGGGCATTATGCCGGATCCAAAACGATGGAAAAGATAATTATGGACTCTTTAGATATCGGAGTAAAGGTGCTAACCTTGTATGCATTCTCCTCTGAAAATTGGAAGCGGCCAGAAAAAGAAGTTCACTATTTAATGGAGCTACCTGTAAAATTTTTCAAAGAAAAGTTACCGAAATTCATGGAAAACAATATAAGAGTTCATGTTTCAGGAGATATTGATAATTTGCCAATGCGCACTAAATTAGCCGTTCAATCATCGGTAAACGAAACGAAAAATAATGATGCTTTAATTGTTAACTTCGCATTAAATTATGGTGGAAGAAATGAAATCCTATTTGCCGTAAAAGAAATTATTGAGGGAATAAAAGAAGAAAAGTTATCAATAAGTAGTATCAATGAAGAACTAATCGAAAATTATCTTTACACAAAAGGATTACCGGATCCGGAAATTATTATTCGAACCGGTGGCGAGAAAAGGCTTAGTAATTTTTTGTTATGGCAATCCTCGAAGTCTGAACTATGGTTTACAGACACTTATTTTCCGGACTTTAATAAAGCGTTATTACTACAAGCAATTCGTGAAGTTCATAAAAGAAAAAAACGATCAAATACGGATATGTAAAGTTGGTTTTTTAAAATGATAAATTTTTTTAGATTACGGTCAAAACAATCGTGTATTCATCCAGAGAAAATGTCGGAGCTTACCATTATTAGAGCAGTAAAACAGCTTGTCCACTTTGGTTGGCAGCAAGCGCTATCGTGTTTATTTCCAGTCGTTATTTTCGCTTCATTAGCGTTGACAAAAATTATTCCTCTCCCATTTTTGCCGCGTTATGACTGGCTTCTACTCATTTGCATTTTCATGCAATGGTGGATGTTGCGTTCAGGGCTTGAAACGAAAGATGAACTAAAGGTCATTACGTTATTTCACTTAATTGGGCTGACTCTTGAAATTTTCAAAGTAAATATGGGCTCTTGGTCTTATCCGGAAGAAGGGTTTTTCAAAATTTTTGGCGTCCCTTTGTATAGCGGGTTCATGTACGCAAGTGTTGCGAGCTACTTATGCCAAGCGTGGAGAAGGCTCGATGTCAATCTCAATAAATGGCCACCGTTCTTTGTCGTTGTGCCCCTTGCGGCAGCGATTTATTTGAACTTTTTTACGCACCACTTTTGGATCGACATTCGTTGGTGGTTATCGGCGCTTGTCATTATCGTCTTTTGGCGGTCATGGGTGAACTATAAAGTGAATGGCGTCCAGTATCGGATGCCAATTGCTCTTTCATTCGTCCTAATCGGTTTTTTCATTTGGATCGCAGAAAATATCGCAACGTTCTTCGGTGCATGGCAATATCCAAACCAAGCCGATGCATGGAGTCTCGTTCACCTTGGAAAAGTTAGCTCATGGCTATTATTAGTGATTGTCAGTTTTCTCATCGTGGCGACGTTGAAGCAAGTGAAAGGAAAAAACCTGTAAGCTGCCGAATAAACTTAACAAACACTTTACATCATACTTTGTCCCTATAACTTATAATCATAATTGACTATAGTTTTTTGTTAAGGGGATGCATTGATTTGAGAATGACAGTCGGAAAAAAGCTATGGGTTGGATTTCTTGCAATACTAATTATTGTGATCGTCGTCGGTGCGTCCGGATTATGGGCTTTATCCAAATTGGATGCAGATTACCGTTATTTAATTGACGACAAAATACAAAACGTTGTGTTGTTGGAACAATTATTATCTGCCCAGCATGCCGATGCTAAAAACATCCGAGGCTATATCATTTACCAAGATCAATCGTATATCGAACAAAGAAATGAAATTATGGTTGCCATTAAGGAAAAAATAAAAGCATTAGAGAAAGCGATCCATACAGCTTCCGCCCGTACAATTTTGAAAGAGGCGAAGGAAACGTCTAAAAGTGCTGAGCAAATTAGTGAACTGATTGTCCGAGATGTACAAGCAGGGAATATAGAAAGTGCCATGAACTTGGCAAAAGAGGTTTCGTTTTATCAAGATGGAGTTTCTGCTAATCTTCAGCAGCTAATTCAACAACAGGAAATAGAGCAGAAGAATACTGAGGATCAGCTGCAAAGTGTATTGAAATGGATATATGTACTTATCGGAGGTTTAATCATCGTTGCTATTATTGCAAGTATTGTCATTGCTAAAATCGTTAGCCGTAGCATTGCTATGCCAGTTAGAACAATGACCACTTCTCTTAAAAGATTTGCGCGCGGGGATTTTTCAGCTGGACCGATTGAAGTGCACAATCAAGATGAAATAGGTGAAATGGGTAGAGCGCTGAATGACATGGCCGCAGACTTAAAAGGAATGCTATCAACAGTAAGAGAATCCGCCTTCCAGCTCGCAAGCAGTGCCGAGGAATTATCCGCAAGCTCGGAAGAAAGTCTGGCTGCTTCAGAAATAGTAGCGAAAAGTACTGAACAAAGTTCAATCGCTAGTGATCTGCAAGTAGAAAAAGTGACGGGTGCCCATCGGATCTTGAATGAGATGTTAAGTGGGATTGACCACATTAGTGCTGACAATGAAAAAGTGCAAGCGGAATCAGAAGAAGTTGCTGTTCTCGTCTCGGACGGTGCTTCGCAAATGAGCCATTTTACGAATCAAATTGAGAAAATTAGTGACACATTACAAAGTTCTTCTGAAATGATTAGACAGCTATCTATCCACTCTGAGAGCATTCGACAAGTTACATCTGTCATTACGACGCTATCAGAACAGACGAATTTATTAGCGCTGAATGCAGCAATTGAGGCAGCAAGAGCGGGGGAACACGGGCAAGGTTTTGCTGTTGTAGCGGAAGAAGTCCGCAAGCTTGCCGATCAATCTAAGCATTCCGCTGTACAAATTGGCCGGATGATTGATGAGATGGCTCATGATTTGGAAAGGGCAGTCGTAGGAGCAGAAAAGGGAAGCGGCTATATTGCTACAGGGAGAGCGTTATCAGAAAGTACGAAGAATGTATTCCGTCAAATTGAAAATGCGACACGCCTTATGAATGGCGCCATTCAAGATGTATCGGAGAAAATGAAACAAGTTAGATTGATGACGGATATCGTTTCTGCCGATTCATTACAGATCCAACAAATCGCTTTGCAAGCACATACGGAGGCCCAGTCTGCCAATGCTGCAACAGAAGAGCAATTATCCGCAAACGCCGATATTGCGCAAAACGCACAAACATTATCAACCTTATCTGATCGACTGTTAGGAGAAGTGAACAAGTTTATTGTTTCGAAATAGGAGAGGGGATTGAATGGGCATAATAAAAAATAGGGTTGTTATGGAAACCAACGATAAAGGATATTTATTATACTCTGAAAGTTTTATAGGTGCGTATACAAGAGGAAAAACACGGGAAGAAGCATTATCTAAATTTCAGCTTGAGATTCAAAGATATTGTAAATGGGCAGGTATCGATTTTTCTCCATATAGTATTGTTGAATCGATCATTGTCCAAACTGAAAAAAGCGAATTACGTATCGAGGAAGCTGATTCAGAGGTCATTTTTCATTCCGAAAAAGCCCCTATGTTAGAGCGGGATTATGAAATGTTAAAAAGCCGGGCATTAAAATCTGCGAATGATTTTCAAATCCTTTACGATTCCATTTTGCATAAGGATTATGCGCCTCAAAAGGAAAGACTATCATTTTATGGGCCAGTACCTTCTACCGCAAAGCAAATGTATGACCATACGAATTATGTAACCAATTATTATGTAGGGGAAATTGGAATAAAAATGAAGAACTTGGATAACATTTATGAAAATAGAATTCAAGCGATTCAAGCAATCGAGGATACGGATCGTTTTTTGGAAAATAAAACGTTCAATGGTAGTTATGGAGAGCAGTGGTCACTTCGAAAAGTTTTGCGAAGGTTTATTTGGCATGATTGCATTCACGCAAAGGGAATGTATCGAATGGCTACGAAAAGATGGGGAGAGGAACGCATTTTAAATCCGTTCTACTTTTGAATCCAATATCGAATATCTTATAAAGGAAAACGCTTGATTGGTTGTCAGCTCAAGCGTTTTTTATCGTTCAAAGTACCAATGATAGGATTTCGTCTACCCATTTCAAATTTTCTTTTATTCCTAACTTATTGCATAAGCTTTTATGCACCTTTAAAAACTCTAAGACAATTTCTTTAATGACAAATAAAATTTCAGCGGGTGCTCGACCGCTATGCCATTGTGATAGGAGGTGCAGTTGCCAGTCATGTAATTTACTTCTGTTTCCTTCTAATTTTGACCAATCACCAAATGTATTTGGTTGAATATTTGCGTCCATATACCATCCTGTAATTATGGACAAACGTATGTGGTCAAGGCAATTTAATGCATAGTATAGTTCTTTTCTCATCGCTCTCCGGTATGCTTCATGTACGTAGGCAAAAAACTTAGTTCTCCAAATTTCAAATTCTTCAATGGTTGGAGAGTAAGATAGCTGAGAGGATTGTTCTACAATATTATGAAGGAAATAATCCGTATCATAGAGTATTTTAATGTTTTGCAACCAGACAGAAGGCTGAACATCATTTACTTTATAATAAAACGTATCCACTTTAATAAATGTATTGTAATGAGCGACACTATAATTTGTCCAAGGAAAATCTTCAAAATAGTATACGTTACCCCAGTTATTAGCTCGTTCTTTTTTATTTTGCCTATATTTTTCATACAGATCATCTTTTACGACAATTCGAAGGTCAATATCGGAATATAAGTCAGTATTATTATTTGCTATTGAACCTCCTAAAAATACGCCTAATACATTTTCGTCGTTTAGTAGATCTTTCTTAATTGTATTTAACAAAGTTTCCCGTTGTTTTGGCAAAGCCAAATCTCTTTCCCTATGTATATTTTCCAATCCCACACATACTTATCCAACTCCTTTTGTTTTCATTACTATATCAACTATTTAGTCAATTTTATATATAGTTTTAAGAAAAAGTACTTGTGGCGAAAAATGAGCTATGAAACGAAAAGAGGATTCAGTGACTGTTGACATGCCTACTTGTAGTTCTTTGTATTTGTTTCATCACAATAAAAAAATAACCCAGCCTTGAGCAGAATCATTTAGGATGGGTTACCTCCTCATAAGAACTTACTATGCCAATGGCAGTTCAATGTTGGCGAATTAGATGTTCTCTTAGACTGGCATTTATTATCTTCCCACGCCTATGCAACGATGGAATCAACAACTGTAACTAGTGGATTGTCAACACTAAACTGCACAAAAGTTTTAAGGTCTGCCTGCGTTTGCAGTTGCGACTTGACAGCGAGCCTCTACGGGCATGACTTCCGAGCCAGGACGCCAGCTTC
>NZ_JBBCZC010000036.1:0-37210 GCF_037144575.1 Sporosarcina sp. USHLN248 | reverse complement strand
TCGTCCGAGAGCCTGAAGTGGACGCGTGAGCTGGTGTTTGCAGCTGGACAAAGAAAAGCGGAAGGTGGCGTCCAGCCGCGACCGGCGCTGGAGGATGAGAAACTAAAGGCGCTTTTTGCCTTTATATCTCATTCGTAGCGACCCGAGCGGTTGCCACCTGCAGCTGAACAAGAAAAGCGGAAAACACCGTTAAGCTCAACCGGCCACTGGAAGGCCCGAGAAGAAATGCACGCATTTCGTCCGAGAGCCTGAAGTGGACGCGTGAGCTGGTGTTTGCAGCTGGACAAAGAAAAGCGGAAGGTGGCGTCCAGCCGCGACCGGCGCTGGAGGATGAGAAACTAAAGGCGCTTTTTGCCTTTATATCTCATTCGTAGCGACCCGAGCGGTTGCCACCTGCAGCTGAACAAGAAAAGCGGAAAACACCGTTAAGCTCAACCGGCCACTGGAAGGCCCGAGAAGAAATGCACGCATTTCGTCCGAGAGCCTGAAGTGGACGCGTGAGCTGGTGTTTGCAGCTGGACAAACAAAAGCATAGGACAGCATATAGCTATGACAGTCACTAAAAGGTTCGATAAGAATGCGTTACACTATTGGTGTTCTGAAAAGCGGTTGCCCTATCAAGAAGCGAAATACATTTCCTTTGAGAGGAGGTGAATGGTGTGAACAAAACAGAATTGATCAACTCAGTTGCCGAAGCGGCAGGACTGACTAAAAAAGATGCTACTAAAGCGGTTGAAGCTGTATTCGATACAATCCAATCGACACTTGCAAAAGGTGATAAAGTACAACTGATCGGATTCGGTAACTTCGAAGTTCGCGAGCGTGCAGCACGTAAAGGCCGCAACCCGCAATCTGGAGAAGAAATCGAAATTGCTGCAAGTAAAGTACCTGCATTCAAAGCAGGTAAAGCGCTTAAAGATGCTGTTAAGTAATCTTTGAGTTTACATAGGAGTTCGTTCGTCGATTAACGGATCGGCTGAACGGGCTCCTTTTCTTTCTTATGTTGGCAGCATAATTTTCCTCAAAGTGAGGCGAACTGTACGGAACGAAAGGATTATGCTACTATTTTTGGAGGAAAGATTAGTTTGGGTGGAGGAGGATGTCATTATGACAGAGATGGATCTTGGCAAAATAGAAAAAGCCGTTACAATGATCCTTGAAGCAATCGGGGAAGACCCGGATCGGGAAGGTTTGCTTGAAACGCCGAAACGTGTTGCTAAAATGTATGCAGAAGCATTTGAAGGTTTGAATAAAGATCCAAAAGAGTATTTCGAAACAGTTTTCCATGAAAATCATGATGAAGTCGTATTGGTGAAGGACATACCATTCCACTCAATGTGTGAGCACCATTTAGTGCCGTTTTTTGGGCATGCACATATTGCTTATATACCACGCAATGGTGTTGTTGCCGGTTTAAGCAAGTTAGCACGTGCGGTCGAAACGACAGCAAGGCGCCCTCAGTTGCAGGAACGGATTACATCGACTGTTGCAAATGCAATGATGGACATGCTCAACCCAATCGGTGTATATGTCATTATCGAAGCTGAGCATATGTGCATGACGATGCGCGGCATTAAAAAGCCGGGCGCTAAAACTGTTACGACAGTGGCACGGGGCATCTATGAACATGATGATGTGAAAAGAGCAGAAATTCTGTCTCTTATAAAGTCGGTTTGAGGCTTTGCCGACAGCTTCAACTCTATGATATGATGGATTGTATATGAATGACAGGAGTGGTTTACATGACTCAACCTGATTATATTATTATAAAAGCGCTGGAAGACGGTGTGAATGTCATCGGTTTGACACGAGGGAATGATACAAAATTCCATCACACAGAGAAATTGGATCGAGGAGAAGTCATGATCGCCCAATTTACTGAGCATACCTCTGCCATGAAAATTCGTGGTAAAGCGGAAATTCACTCCTCACACGGTGTCGTTTCCAGTGAAGGAAAAGAATGATTTGTGAAAAGATGCTTTCTCTTAGCTCTTTGATTGGAGATCCGAAGATGGACAGACAAACGATAAATCGAACGATACAAAACTATATACAGTACGTCGAAAATGCCATTCGGGAACCGATTGTGGAAAAAGCGCTTGGAAAGGCATCGATCGACGAGGTAAAAGCATTTTTCATGCTTTTACCACATTTAAACGGGGAAACATATTCGAAGCAAATCGAAGTATCTGCTGTTGCTGTCGGGGCAGTGCACGCCGCTTTCGCTGTCCATGATAAGATCAATTTAACGAATGCTACTTCGCAGGAACAGCAGCTGATGGTACTCTCGGGAGATCATTATAGCGGTATACATTATCGGTTGCTTTCTTCTCTGCCGGATTTTGCGTTCATTCGTTCAATGTCGGAAACAATTGGACATATTAACGAAACGAAAACGAATATGATGAGATTCCCTATTACAGATAATAATGAACTTCTTAATATCGTTACGACTATAGAAGCGGCATGCGTAGCAGTTTTTTATCGCACATATGGTTTTGAACAGTATCGAAAAATAGCGGAAACTGCTTTGTCGCTGCATTGTTTTAATAAAAAATTGAGCGTGGAACCGTATGCAAAGCTCGATTGCAATGAAAACAATAATCATATAGGACAACTTGAGCAAATTGCTTCAACGTTGGCGGAAACTTTGCGATCTGAAATGGAAAAGGCTGACTTTCTTCAACCTTTCCTTAAGCGCGAAATCCAAAGCTTGACTGCACCTTTATTAGGCAAGCTGATATGAAGAAAAGAGGGATTGCTTTTGGCGACACCAAAAGAACAAAAAGTCCATCATGTATTTGAAAAAATAGCTGTTGACTATGATAAGATGAATTCGGTCATCAGTTTTAACCAACATAAAAAATGGCGCAATGATATCATGTTGCGAATGGATGTCAAGGAAGGTTCAAAGGCATTGGATGTTTGTTGCGGAACTGCTGATTGGACAATTGCACTTGCAGAGTCGGTCGGTACTCGAGGTAGCGTAATTGGACTCGATTTTAGTGAAGGGATGCTTGCTTCAGCAAAACCAAAGGTAGAAAGCTATCCAATGATTGAACTGATCCAAGGGAATGCCATGGAATTGCCTTTTCCTGATAACTCCTTTGATTATGTGACAATCGGTTTCGGCTTGCGAAATGTACCGGATTATGCAACTGTGTTGAAAGAAATGCACCGAGTGTTAAAACCGGGTGGTATGGCGGCGTGCTTGGAAACTTCTCAAACTGAGATTCCGGTTTATCGACAGCTATTCCGTTTTTATTTTAAATATATCATGCCGTTATTCGGTAAAATCTTTGCGAAGAGCTATAAAGAATATTCGTGGCTACAAGAATCCGCAGACGATTTTCCGGGTGTCAAGCAGCTGTCTCAAATGTTTGTAGACGCTGGATTCAGTGAAGTTTCCTATAAGAAATATAGCGGCGGCGCAGCAGCCGGACATATAGCATTCAAATAAAATGTAAGCAGGGGAAGGTAATTGTCTTGGAGAAATTGAAGTTAATGTCACTTTACGCAGACTTCCGTAAGGATCTTGCATTTATCGAAAGGGAACTTGAACAATCCGTTGACTCCTCTTCCCCGATCATTCGGCAAGCCTCTCTCCTTTTGCTGCGGGCAGGAGGGAAAAGGATTCGGCCGATCTTTGTCATACTATCCTCTAAATTCGGTGACTATTCGATGGAGAAAGTAGCGAAAGTCGCCGTTTCGCTTGAATTGATTCATATGGCTTCCTTAGTCCATGATGACGTAATTGATGACTCCGATAAACGACGGGGGTTTAAAACTGTCAAAGCGAAATGGGATAATCGTATCGCTATGTATACCGGAGATTATATCTTTTCACGGGCCCTAATGTCGATTGGTGAAATCGAGATACGTGAAGTTCATCAATTATTGGCCGAGACGATGTTAGAAATTTGTAAAGGGGAAATCATTCAAATTGATTTTCAAAAGAAAGTGGATCAAACTTTCCGTGATTATTTGCGACGCATAAAAAGGAAAACAGCCCTTTTGCTTTCTTCAAGCTGTGAATTGGGTGCATTAGTATCCAATGCTTCTCCTGACGTTGTACGTAAATTACAAAGGTTTGGATACTTTGCAGGAATGGCTTTCCAAATTGTCGATGATATTTTGGACATTACATCTACAGATGAAAAATTGGGCAAGCCAGCAGGCAGTGACTTGTTGAATGGCCATTTGACACTTCCGACTTTATACATAAAGGATGAAAAGGAATTCCAACCATTCTTGCAACGGTCCTTTGACGGTACTTTGACGGAAGAGGAACGTGCTGAAATGATCAAGTATATCCGAAAATCGGGCGCTATTGAAAGAGCTCAGCGTGTAAGCGACCTCTACTTGAAAAAGGCAATCGATGAATTGGAAAGTTTGCCGGAAGGGGAAGCGAAGTCTGCCTTGTTGAAAATCGCGGAATTCTTAGGGAAAAGAAAGTATTGACAGGCCGGATCATAGTTGAAAGATCGAGGCTTAGGTGGTACGATCAGTAAGGAGAAAATTCCATACATACAATTGAAGGAGTGTTTATAGAAATGGAAAGAACATTTTTAATGGTCAAGCCTGATGGCGTACAAAGAAACTTGATCGGTGAAATCGTAAGCCGTTTTGAAAGCAAAGGATTTACACTTGTTGGCGGTAAATTAATGCAAATTTCTCAAGAACTTGCTGAACAGCATTATGGTGAGCATAAAGAGCGTCCTTTCTTCGGAGAACTGGTTGAATTCATCACTTCTGGACCTGTTTTTGCGATGGTTTGGGAAGGTGAGAATGTCATCTCTACTGCACGTCTAATGATGGGTGCAACGAATCCTAAAGAATCAGCTCCAGGAACAATCCGTGGTGACTTCGCTGTTACTGTGGGCAAAAACATCATCCACGGGTCTGACTCTCCAGAATCAGCCGTTCGTGAAATTGGCTTGTTCTTTAAAGAAGAAGAACTTATCAGCTATGATAAATTGATGAACAACTGGATTAACTAATTTCATCCTATTTGTTCAAAGTGATCACGTACTATAGTGGCGTAATGAATGTTCTTTCAAGAAGAACTTTTAGCGGCTATTTTGTCCGTTCATTTGAACATGCACTTAAACAGCCAAGCGGTTATTTCCGCACGGCTGTTTTTATCTTTCTCCAGCAAAATATTTAATACCTACCTTGATGTCCGTATATTGAATGCATACAAGCTAGAGCGGCACCCCTCCTATACCGGTAAGTAGTAGGTATAATGATCCATTCTCTTTTGCGATCTTGTGGCTTTGACATGCGATATTTTGAACAAAAAAGAACAATAATTGCGCTTTGACATAATTATTTATACATCCTTACCGTTTATTCGTTATAATAGGTAAAAATGTTTATCTACCTATAACAAATACTTTTCTTTATTTCATAAGAGACTGTAAAAAAAGAAAAATTGCTTCGCTGTACAGCCGGTGTCTTTACTACGGATGGAAGTTGAGGGAAAGGTTAAGAAAGCTTTTGATCTGACCCTAAACGCCATTCTTCGCTTTAAAGACTGCAATACTGGTGAATGTATATTAATAAAGCCTCAGGCGGATGTTAAAGTCTTTGTAGGAGTTTACGAAGAAGCTGTACGTACAGGACGTTTATGGATGCCTTGATACGGAAAGGGTCTTTGGTTGAGATTTGGCTACATATATGCGGAGGCAATTGATTTGGAGGAATGGAGATTGTCGGATTACGCTGAATTCATTAATAAAATAAAAACAAAAACAGGAATTGATCTGTCGTTATATAAGGAAGCGCAGATGAAAAGAAGACTTACTTCCCTTTATGAGAAGAGAGGGTACCGAAATTTTACGGAATATTACCAAGCCATACATACAAGTAAAGAGTTGTTAGATGAATTCCTCGATCGGATGACGATCAATGTTTCAGAGTTTTATCGGAATGGGCAGCGCTGGGATGTGTTGGACAAAAAAATATTCCCGATGCTTTTATCGAAAAACAAGAGACTGAAAATTTGGAGCGCGGCTTGTTCGACTGGAGAAGAGCCGTATTCTCTTGCAATGGTGCTATCTTCGCATATACCAGTGAGGGATATTTCCATTTTAGCGACCGATTTGGATGCTGGCGTATTGGAAAGGGCCAAGGTCGGTCTTTACGCAGATCGATCATTGAAAGAAGTACCGAAGCCGGTTTTATCCCGTTATTTTGTAAATGAAGGGCATCATTATCAAGTGACGGATGAAATTAAACGGACTGTGGAATTCAAGCAGCACAATTTATTGAATGATCCATATGGTTCAGGTTTTGATTTAATCGTTTGCCGAAATGTCATGATTTATTTTACAGAAGAGGCAAAAGACCAAATTTATATGAATTTTTCAAAGGCATTAAAACCCGGCGGCATTTTATTCGTCGGCAGCACCGAACAAATTTTCAACCCTTCCAAATATGGATTTGAATCGGAAGAAACATTCTTTTATAAGAAAATTTGATAGAAAGGAACGAATAGTTGTTTTTTTCTTTAGAAACTATGGTCAAATTCGCTTCATTTTGGTAAAGTGCTATGAAACGGATGTAAACAATCCTTTTATAAAGAGACAGAGGAGGAAATGAAATGAGGTTTTTTACAGCCGGCGAATCGCATGGCCCTCAACTTACAGCAATTATAGAAGGCTTGCCTGCTCAAATGCCGTTGACAGCGGAAATGATCAATAAAGAATTAAAGAGACGGCAAGGCGGCCATGGAAGAGGCCGCCGCATGCAAATTGAGAAGGACCAAGTCATGATTACGTCTGGTGTCAGGCATGGCAAAACGATCGGATCGCCAGTAACATTAACTGTTGTGAACGATGATTGGAAGCATTGGACGAAAATAATGGGAATTGAGCCATTGCCAGAAGATGTGAACCCTGAAGATATTAAGAGGCGAATCTCCAGGCCGCGGCCAGGGCATGCCGATTTAGTTGGTGGCATGAAATATGGTCACCGGGACTTAAGAAATGTATTGGAACGATCCTCTGCTCGTGAAACGACAATGCGTGTTGCAGTAGGTGCTGTTGCCAAACAATTTTTACGTTTTTTAGGGATCCATACAGTTTCTCATGTAACGGAAATTGGTGGTGTGACAACAGACCAGAAAAGTTACGCTGGAAAATCAGTAGATGAAATACGAACGATCGTAGAAAGTGATCCGGTTTATTGCGCAGATCCGGAAGCTTCAAAAAAAATGGTGAAAGCTATAGACGATATAAAAGAACGCGGCGATACACTTGGTGGAGTTGTGGAAGTGATCGTTGAAGGTTGCCCTCCTGGTATTGGCAGCTATGTGCAATTTGACCGTAAATTAGATGGGAAGCTATCGGGCGCAATGATGAGTATCAATGCGTTCAAAGGTGTGGAATTCGGTTTAGGGTTTGAAATGGCAAAGCGTCCAGGGAGTGAAGTGCATGATGAAATTGCCTACTCTGAAGATCAAGGATATTATCGTAAAACAAATCGTTTAGGCGGTCTCGAAGGTGGTATGACGACGGGCATGCCAATCGTCATCCGGGGAGTCATGAAGCCGATTCCCACGCTCTATAAACCGCTTGAAAGCGTTGATATTGAAACAAAAGAACCATTCGTTGCAACAATTGAGCGTTCGGATCCATGCGCAGTCCCAGCAGCTTCTGTAGTGGCAGAGCACGTTATTGCAACAGAAATTGCGAAAGCGATTATGGATGAATTCCGTTCTGATACGATGGAAGGATTAAAAGAAGAGATGGACCGTTACCGACAATATGTGAGGGAGTTTTGACATGGGAAAGCGGACTGTTCAAATTAAAGGGCATTCATATGATGTTCATATTGACCGCAATGTGTATGATTTGTTTTCAAGCGATTATTACTCCCTAATTACAAATGCGGATCATGTCGGCATCATAGCGGACGAACATGTCGCATCCCTTCATTTGGCTTTACTAAAAGAAGCTCTTAATTCATGCGGTGTACAACCGGTTATCAAGTTAGTCCCCGCTGGCGAGCAATGTAAAACGTTGTCTGTATATGGCGAGTGCCATTCCTTTTTTTTAAAAGAAGGTTTTACTCGGAATTCCATATTAATTGCATTTGGAGGCGGCGCAGTAGGCGACTTGACAGGATTTGTCGCAGCAACTTTCATGCGTGGAATTCGATTCATTCAATGTCCGACGACGATTCTGTCGCATGACAGTGCGGTTGGGGGAAAGACAGCGATTAATATGCCCGAAGGAAAAAATATGGTTGGTTCTTTTCATCAACCTTCCGCTGTTTTATTTGAAACAGCTTTATTCGAAACGTTACCCCCTCGAGAAGTGAGATCTGGCATGACTGAGCTCATCAAACATGCGTTTATCTCAGACGCTGCATGGTCAGAAGAACTGCTTTCAAATGACCGATTTTCTTCTCCATCGATTGATTGGCTTTCAAGTGAATTATTAAAAGGGATACAAGTGAAGGCGGATATTGTTGCTGAAGATGAATATGAATATGGTAAACGCAAATTTTTAAATTTCGGTCATACATTTGGGCATGCAGTTGAAGCGGTTTGCGGTTTTGGAGGCCTTAGTCATGGAGAATCGGTCATGATTGGCATGGCCTATAGCCTTCTATTAAGCGAAAATTTTAGTGAAATTAATTCTTCAATTACAAATCGCTTTATTCGTTTTTCATTGTCAAATGGGTATTCATTTGCCCCAGTACGATCATTCAAATTCGAAGACTTTTTACAATATATGAAAAAAGATAAGAAAGCTTCATTTGGCCAGTTAAACTTTGTATTACTTAAAAATTTTGGCCATCCATTTGTCCAGGCAGTTACAGAAGAGGAATGCGAAAATGCATTCTATGAACTACAAAAGAGAGTCGAAATGGAGGAGTGACTATGACGGTACGTGGAGTCAGAGGAGCAACGACAGTAGAGCTGGACGAAGCGCAAATTGTACATGATGCGACTGAAGCTTTAGTAATCGAAATGGCAAATGCGAATAAAGTGGCACCAGAGGATATTGTCTCAGTCATTATATCGACAACAACAGATATCGCTTCAGCTTTTCCTGCAAAGGCGGTTAGGTCGATTAAAGGGTGGAAATATGTCCCTGTCATGTGTACCCATGAAATGAATGTGATAGATGCTATGCCTTTTTGTATCAGAATATTGATGCATATTAATACTGATGCCACGCAAAAGGAAATCCAACATATCTATCAAAAGGATGCCGTGAAATTACGTCCAGATCTACAAAAATAAACGATTCATTTTGGCCGGAGGGGATACATATGAAATGGAAACAAGTTTTACGGGAAATGAAGCCATACAAACCCGGAAGATCAATTGAAGAAGTGATGGAAACTTACAATTTGACAGAAGTTGTTAAATTGGCATCAAATGAAAATCCATACGGCTGTGCAAAATCTGTAAAAGAGTTTTTAAACAGTTCTACGTTGCGCTTTGAGATTTATCCCGACGGAAATGGGGGAACACTTCGCAAAAAACTTTCTGAAAAATATGGCGTGGATGAAGAGGCGATCTTGTTTGGCAATGGTTCAGACGAAACGATTTCCATTATCTCACGCGCTTTATTGGACAAAGGTTCACATGCCATTATGGCAACGCCTACTTTTCCACAATATGCACATAATGCGAAAATCGAAGGTGCAGCCATTAGCGAAATTCCTTTAGTTGATGGTCAACATGATTTGCCGGCTTTCCTTGAAGAGATTACAGATCAGACTGCTGTTATCTTTGTTTGTAATCCAAACAATCCGACCGGCAACTTGATCCCTAAAAAGAATCTGATTTCGTTTATAGAGAAAGTGCCGGAGCATATACTTATCGTTTTGGATGAAGCTTATATCGAATTTGTGACAGAGCCTGATTATGTTGATTCTATTAGCTTATTGAAACGATTCCCTAACATTCTCATCATGCGGACTTTTTCCAAAGCTTATGGGTTGGCGTCCTTCAGAATTGGCTATGCGATTGGCTCACCTTCTGTAATAGAACCGTTAAATAAAGTCAGAAACCCATTCAACAACAACTCATTGGCGATCACTGTTGCGGAAAAAGCGCTTGAAGACGAAGCTTTCATTGACTCATGCCGTCTTCTGAACGCTGAACAAAGAGAACGGTTTAAACAGTATGCAGCACAAAACAGCTTGAATTTGTTTGATTCGCAAACGAATTTTGTTTTGATTGAAGTTCCTATAGATGCAGATGAAGCCTCTGAGTTTCTATTGGAAAAAGGTTTTATCGTTCGGAGTGGAAATGCGTTAGGCACTCCACATCATGTAAGAATAACGATTGGAACAGAGGAGCAAAATAATCGTCTCTTTTCAGCTTTCGATCAATTATTGATGGAAAAGGGTAGAAAATGATGAAG
Source organism: Sporosarcina sp. USHLN248 (assembly GCF_037144575.1). Lineage (NCBI taxonomy): Bacteria > Bacillati > Bacillota > Bacilli > Caryophanales > Caryophanaceae > Sporosarcina > Sporosarcina sp. USHLN248. Next base: position 26,822 of record NZ_JBBCZC010000036.1, on the reverse strand, counting down.
CAGATTGCAATAATTGGATTGGGGCTGATTGGTGGTTCCTTAGGCCTTGCTTTGCGCCGGGGAGGATCGCCCATTCATCTAATCGGTTTCGACCGGTCTTATGCGACGGTTGACGAAGCATACCGACGTGGAATTATCGATGAAGTGGCTCCATCCGCAAAGGCCGCTTGTGAAAAGGCGGATTATATATTTTTTGCAACACCAGTCAATACGACCGTTTCCATATTAAAGGAATCGGTCGATTGGAATTTTAAGGACGATGTAATTATATCTGACACCGGCAGTACGAAAAAGCCGATTATGGAAGCCGCTCAAGCAATTATTGATAAAGGCATTACATTCATTGGTGGCCATCCTATGGCAGGCTCCCACAAGAGTGGGGTTGCCGCAGCTAAAGCGCATTTATTTGAGAATGCTTACTACATTTTGACTCCTGCCGCAGACAGCTATAAGGAACAAGTAGAGCAATTAAGAACGTTATTAGCCCCTTCAAAAGGGAAAGTAGTTGTATTGGAAGCTGAAGAACATGACAGGATGACTGCTATTATTAGTCATTTTCCACATATTATCGCTTCAGCGCTCGTTGAACGACTATCCGCACAAGAAGATGAACAGCCATTTGTCAGAAACTTGGCGGCTGGTGGATTTAGGGATTTAACGAGAATCGCTTCTGCAGATCCAACTATGTGGAGAGATATTACAATTCAAAACAGAACCGAATTATTGGCACAGATAGATGGCTGGTTAGATGAAATGCAAAATGTTCGGAATATGCTACTTGAAAATGATCCGGAGCAGATTTATACCTTTTTTGAACGTGCCAAGAACAGCCGCGATGCGCTTCCGTCCACATTTGAGGGGGCAGTGCAAGGTGCGCTATATATGACATTTGATTTGCATATTGATATTCCGGATCACCCGGGAGTGATTTCTGAAGTTACGAAAATTTTAGCTGATGAGCAAATCAGTTTAACAAATATCCGTATTGTTGAAACGAGAACAGATGTATACGGCATTTTGGTCATCAGTTTCCAAAATGCTGATGACCGCAAAAAAGCGAGAGTTGCTCTTTCGAAAGCAACTGACTATAGCATGCATATCATTTGATAGGGAGGATTCTCACATGGTTGGATCACGAACGGTCGAATTCCGTAAACCAGTTTTAAAAGGCGAATGCAAAGTATTGGGAGACAAGTCCATCTCTCACCGTGCAATCATGTTAGGATCGATTGCGAAAGGTAGAACGGAAGTTACCGGTTTCTTATCTGGCGAAGATTGCCTTCGGACAATTGAAATCTTTAAGCAATTAGGTGTCTATATTAAAAGGGAAGGAGAACATGTTTGGATTGACAGTCCTGGCATGAAAAATTGGACAGCACCTGCTGATACTTTGTATGCTGGAAACTCAGGAACGACAGCTAGGCTCATGTTAGGCATTCTTGCCTCCTCGAACGTGAAATCCGTTTTGACCGGAGATGCTTCTTTATCAAAACGACCAATGAAGAGAGTGACAGGTCCATTGCAAAAAATGGGGGCACTCATTCACGGTGATGACTTTTTGCCACTGACGATTACGGGTAGTAAGCTAACGGCAATTGATTATGAGTTACCCGTAGCAAGCGCTCAAGTTAAGTCAGCAATCCTTTTCGCGGGATTGAACGCTGAAGGAATGACAACTGTTAAAGAGATCGATGTTACGAGAGATCATACGGAGCGTATGTTGGCGCAGTTTGGTGCAAATGTGCTACGCTCGGATAAGACTGTGAGCATAGAAGGTGGACAAACACTCCAAGGAAGTAAAGTCGTCGTTCCAGGGGATATTTCTTCCGCGGCATTTTTCATGGTTGCTGCTGCAATGTTAGAAGGTAGCTCAGTCGATTTTATCAATGTCGGATTAAATCCTACTCGTACCGGAATTATTGACGTTTTAAAAGCGATGGGCGCAAAAGTTGTAGTAACGGATCGAAATGGTGATGATGGCGAACCATTTGGCAATGTAAATGTAACGGCGGATTCATTGCGTGGCATTGAAATCGGTGGGGAGTTAATTCCAAAACTGATTGATGAAATTCCGATCATCGCTCTTTTATCTACACAAGCGAAAGGGAAGACAGTCATTAAGGACGCGGCGGAACTGCGTGTTAAAGAGACGGATAGGATAACGGCGGTAACGGAAGAATTAAAAAAAATGGGCGCTGACATTGAAGCGACGGAAGATGGCATGATTATTCATGGACCAACCGTTTTAAAAGGTGCATCCCTATCTTCCTATGGAGACCATCGAATTGGGATGATGGCAGCTATTGCGGCCTATGTAGCTGATGGGCCAGTGCATATCGAAGATCCAGATTGCATTGCCATATCGTATCCTAATTTCTTTGAACACCTCTACCAACTATCTGCCGTGGAAGAATAATTTTCCTAATGTATACTACATGAAGGAACAGGTGAAAATATGATGCAGTTACATGATTTTGAAAAATCGGTTTTGGATGGTGATATTGAAGCGATTCATGCATTCATCGATCGTGCAGAGCAAGCAGAGGAATATGATTTTTTATATGACGCTGCGACTGTTTTGATTGACTATGGTTTTATCGGTCAAGCCGATCATATTTATGAAGGTTTGCTTAAATTAATGCCTAATGAAGCGCAATTGAAAATTGACAGGGCTGGCACTTTGTTGGAGTTAGGCGAGGAAGATGAGGCATTATTGCTTTTAACAGACATTTCGCCTGATGATGAGGAATATGTGCAGGCGCTTATGGCATTGGCTGATTATTATCAAATGATTGGTATGGCGGAGGCTGCAATGCAAAAAGTGAAGGAAGCCCTTTCGCTATCTCCTTATGAGCCGATTATCCGATTTGCTTATGCCGAGTTGCTATTAGACGCAGGGAGATACTTAGAAGCAGCTACCGGCTATAAAGAACTTCATGATGAAGGGCATAATGAAATTGCTGGAACGAATATCCTTCATCGACTTGCAGAAACATATAGCGCCGGCGCGGCATATGAAGAGGCGCTCCCTTATTATGAGGCGTTGCTGAAAAAAGAAGTATCGCCAGACGCCCTTTTCGGGGCTGCGTTCGCTTATTATCAAAGCGGGCATCTGGAGCGAGCAATCGGATTACTTGATCAGTTGGCGGAAATAGATCCTGACTATTTTTCTGCCTATATGTTGGCGGGGCAAGTTCAAGCGCAGCTTGGAAATGATCAGAAAGCATATGAGTGGTTTCTATCAGGCATTAAAAGGGATGAATTCGATAAGGAGCTCCGTTTGTCTGCAGCTAAATCCGCTTTGAAGTTAGGAATGCCAAACGAAGCAGAGATGCATTTGAAGGAATCTTTGGCGCTCGACCCTGAATACTTGGAAGCACTCATTACACTCGCATCATTGTACAATGAAAGGGAGCAAGATGAAGAATTGCTTCAACTATTGGAAGATGTCGATGCTGACCAATTCGACATTCCGTTAATCGATGCCTTTAAAGCATATGCTTTGGAACGTCAGGAACAATTTGACGATGCATACGTATCTTATAGTAAGGCATATGCTAAGATGACAGATGATCCGTCATTCTTGGATCGCTACATCCGATTTTTATTGGAAGAAGGAAAACGTCAGGAAGCTATCGAAGTAATTAATGAATTATTGAAGCATGGAGAGCATGAAGAATGGACCGTTTTTCTTGAAATGTTGAATGATGAGGAGGTGTGATATGACTGCCGTGATTCCTGTCGCTGCCAAAAAGGATTTTGTACGGTGGTTTTTAAAGCGCTACAAATTAAAGCGCCGGGAATGTGTCTGGATATTGAACTATCTTCTTAGCCATGAACAACTTCTCAAAAATGTCCACTTTACGGATGAAGCTCATTATTGCCCGCGTGCTATGGTGATTTCAACAACGAATTCCGAAAGCATCCCTTTCCGATTTTATAAAGGGAACTTGATGACAGCGGATGCGGAAAAGTCTTTTCATGATTTACGTCTTCATCCGGACGAAAAGATGTTTATTCAATTAAATTTCCCGAACAGCCATGCGTGCCCGGAATATGCAATGGTACGGGAAGAGAATCCTTATTTGCCTGATGAGCTCCAAGTAAGTGCGAGCGATCGAAAAATCGCTGAACGCCTTTTGGAGGAAAGTGTCGTTTCGATGTCACTTGAAATGTTGATGAAACGGGTAGATGAAGCGCTCGATGCAAATGACAGAGAGAGGTTTCTCATCCTATCATCTATGTTGAACGATATGAAAACGACGAAAGAATCGTGACTCCATCGAATAGGTGGAGTCATTTGCATGAGTATTCGGGGGAGAGTGGTTAGATATGAATTGGACAGGCAAGGATATGGATACATACTTGCAACAGAAAGAATATATCGATACGTTAGTGGTTCCGCTTGTAAAAGTGGAGACGAAATCGGATAATATGAAAACAGGTGCATCATCGACAGAATTCATCATGCATTTGACGTCAATGATTGAAATGCAATTTAAAGGTCGTATGATGTTTGCACCGCCATTTGCCTATACACCATTAACAGATCTAAAAACGATGGCTTCTACAACGTTGCAGGCATTTGGTGAAACGCCGTTCAAGCACGTGTTCTTCATAACAACGGATTCGGAGTGGATGTCAATCGAGGTTCCTGGACAAGTTGTTTGGATGCCATCGATACCTCTTGAGAGCATGGATGTGCAATTGCGACAATCCATTTTAGAAGATCAACTGCGACAAATACTGCCTACATTTACGGAAAAATGGTCAGGAAATTAACGTAATGCTGTTCTATTCATCGATAAATAGGAAAAGAAATAAAGATTTCTAATAAAATTCATCAATTGTTCACAATCTCCATTATCGATGGAAAGCATGATTGAATTTAGATTAATATTGATATATCATAGATATGTCCTAGAATTACAATTAGCAATAGTATGTCCGTTGGACTGATTTTGGAGTAAGAGGAGGGAAACTGATGAGCAGCAAAGTGTCAAGACGCCAATTCCTAAGCTACTCACTAATGGGTGTCGGTGGATTTATGGCTTCAGCGATGTTGATGCCAATGGTCCGCTTTGCGGTCGATCCGGTATTGCAACCGAAAGGTGAAGGGGATTTCATTGCAACTCCGCAAAAAGTGGATGAGTTGACAGAAGTTCCAGTCCGTGTTGACTTTACTATTAAGGATCGGAAAGATGCATGGTATAAATCCGATGTATCGAACACTGCTTGGGTCTATAAAGAAGGCGATAAGGTCATCGCACTTTCTCCTGTCTGTAAGCATCTTGGATGCACGGTGAACTGGGAAGGGGATAAACATAAGAATGAATTCTTCTGCCCTTGCCACGCTGGACGTTATGAGAAAAACGGTAAAAACGTAGCAGGAACTCCACCATTGGGACCACTTGATGAGTATTTGGTCGAAATCGTGGATGGCTTCGTCTATCTTGGAAAAACGGTTCCAAACACATTAGTTTAATATGTAAGGGGGTACGACCGAAGTGCTAAATAAAATTTATGATTGGGTTGACGAACGGTTGGATATCACCCCAATTTGGCGTGATATCGCTGACCACGAAGTACCTGAGCACGTAAACCCTGCACATCATTTTTCTGCATTCATTTATTGTTTCGGAGGTTTGACGTTTTTCGTAACGGTCATCCAGATTCTATCGGGCATGTTCCTTACAATGTATTATACCCCGGATATTGAAAATGCATGGAAATCCGTTTACTATCTTCAAAATGAAGTAGCATTCGGAGAAATTGTGCGTGGGATGCACCACTGGGGAGCATCGCTTGTTATCGTTATGATGTTCCTACATACTTTGCGTGTATTCTTTACAGGCTCATATAAGAAACCTCGTGAACTAAACTGGGTTGTCGGAGTATTGATCTTCGTTACAATGCTTGGTCTTGGATTCACAGGCTACTTGTTACCATGGGATATGAAAGCGTTGTTCGCAACAAAAGTAGGGATCGAAATTGCTGCGTCAGTGCCATTTATCGGTGAGCAAATTAAGATTTTGCTTGCTGGAGACTCCACTATCCTTGGTGCTCAAACATTAACACGATTCTTCGCGATTCATGTATTCTTCCTACCAGCTGCTTTGCTTGGGTTGCTTGCAGCACACTTTATCATGATCAGAAGACAAGGTATTTCCGGACCGCTATAAGATCCACATGAAAGTGGATGTTCGACTGTCTGAAATTATAATAAGGAGGGGACAAAATGCATCGCGGAAAAGGTATGAAATTTGTCGGTGACTCGCGCATCAAAGCTGAAGGCAAGATGCCAAACGTCCCGAAAGATTACTCGGAATATCCAGGTAAGACGGAAGCTTTCTGGCCGAACTTCCTCTTGAAAGAGTGGATGATCGGTGCTGTTTTCCTAATTGGATATTTAATTATTACAGTTGCCCATCCGTCGCCGCTTGAAAGACAAGCTGACCCGACAGATACAACATACATACCGGTTCCTGACTGGTATTTCCTTTTCATGTATCAATTGCTGAAGTATGAATTCGCATCCGGACCATACAACGTCATCGGTGCAATCGTAATCCCTGGGCTTGCGATTGGTGCATTGATGCTTGTACCATTCATGGATACATCAAAAGAGCGCCGTCCATTCAAACGACCTCTTCCAACAGGCTTCATGCTACTTGCGTTTGCTGCAATTTTCTACTTGACATGGGAATCCGTTGTGAACCATGACTGGGAAGCAGCGAAAGCTCAAGGGGCAATCGTTGAAGAAGCACAGTTTGATGAGAATTCTGAAGGTTATCAGATTTATGCTGGATCATCTTGTATTAACTGTCACGGAGATGCCTTCCAAGGTGGTTTAGGAGATCCTTTAGTGGATACTGGTCTTTCAGCTGAAGAAATTAAAGATATTGCCCACAATGGTATTGGCGACATGCCTCCAGGGCAATGGACAGGGTCGGATGAAGAGCTTGAAGTCTTAGCAGAATTCATTGCTAACTTGAAATCAGGAGAATAAGAAGATCCATATGCCATTTTAGGCAAAATAATTCATTTAACAGACGGAGAAAAAACAACTTGTTTTTCTCCGTCTTTATTTCTATTAAGATGTGTTACATAGCTACACACTTCGATAAGAACATTTTTCAGCAGGAGATTAATGAATGATAAGCGTAGTCTGAATAAAGTGTAAAGACATTTCCGAAGATATTAGTAGAACCTTATTTACGTGTGAAGGGAGTTGGCCTGTATTTCATTCGTTCATCGCATTTGGCTTATGCTTACGCATAAATCCTTTCTTTGGATATTGCTGTTTATAAACATCATTGGAACCGTTTACGGCTATGACTGGTATATGTGGCAGCTAAAAAGTACAGAACCGATTTTTTGGATTTTCGTTCCAGACAGTCCAACTGCAAGTTTGTTTTTTTGTATCGCTTTAATTGGCTGGCTCATACATAAAAATTTCAAATTAGTGGAAGCACTTGCGCTTATCACATTAGTGAAATATGGACTTTGGGCAGTTGTCATGAATTTGCTTACATTGGCGGAAACTGGTGATATCGGTTGGCAAGGCTGGATGTTAATCGGTTCGCATTTGGCTATGGCTATACAGGCCATTTTATACATTCCAATGTATCGCTTTGAATTTAAACACATCGTGATAGCGGCAATTTGGACTCTTCATAATGACGTCATCGATTATGTGTTTGGACAAATGCCTATTTACTATGATTTGATGAAGCACATGAATGTAATTGGCTACTTTACATTTTGGCTCTCCATTATTTGTATAAGTATAGCGTACTATGTTTGGAAAAAGAGGAAACAATCTTTAAATGCTTAGACGTAAAAGTTGCGGTAAAACCGCGTCCAATATAAAATAGTACTATAGAGAAAGGGGAGGAAACGAAGATGTTTCTGATTTATTTGGGCATCATCATTTTGCTGCCGCTTTATGCTCAGTTTAAAGTGAAGAGTACGTATAACAAATATTCAAAAGTCCGTTCCACATCTGGAATGACTGGAGCAGAGGTTGCACGTATGATTTTGGACCAAAATGGCTTGCATGATGTGAAAGTTGTTGAGAGCCAAGGTTTTCTAAGTGACCATTACAATCCAATTACAAAAATCGTTGCACTGTCTCCACAAAATTATCATGAAGCTTCCGTAGCTGGAACGGCAATAGCAGCGCATGAAGTAGGACATGCGATTCAAGACAAAGAAGCATACTCCTTCTTGCGTTTTCGCCATAGGTTAGCACCTGTCGCTAATATTACGTCAAATGCATCTTGGATCTTCATCATGATTGGACTAATCTTCTCCAGTATGAACTCCCTCTTAGGGATTGGAATCGCTTTAATGGCTGTAGGAGTTCTTTTCCAAATCGTTACGCTTCCTGTTGAATTCAATGCTTCAAGCAGAGCAATGAATCAAATTGTTCAGTTGGGCATTATTAGAAATGAAGAGGAACCGCATGCGAAAAAAGTTTTAAGCGCGGCTGCCATGACATATGTAGCGGCTACTGCCGTTGCAGTTCTTGAATTGCTTCGCCTTATCCTTATTTTCACAAACAGAGACTAAAACAGAAAAACCGTCCTTATTTTATAGTGCAATAAGGACGGTTTTTTATTTATTTTTCTAAAGGCTGCTTTTGTTCATCGAGTGTAAAACCTTCACCTAATACATCATGTACTTCACTTACCGATACAAATGCATGTGGGTCAATAGAGGTAATAATACTTTTCAGTCTCATTAATTCATTTTTTCCGATGACACAGTATAGTATTTCTCGGTCTGATTTTGTAAAATGACCATAGCCTTTAAAAACAGTTACGCCACGCTCCATTTCTGCAGCGATTTTTGTAGCAATTGCATCCTGATGTTCCGAGATGATAAAAGCGCCTCTAGCGGCGTACGCACCTTCTTGGACAAAATCGATCACTTTAGCGCCTACGAATAGTGCAACGAGCGTATACATGACGGAACGATGGTCTAAATAGACAATCCAAGAAAGTAGGATGACGATCGCATCGAACATGAACATCGTTTTCCCCATGCTCCATCCTATGTATTTATGGGCTAAACGTGCGATAATATCTACACCGCCAGTTGTGCCTCCGTACCGGAAAATGATGCCAAGTCCGATTCCAATAAATATTCCGGCGAAAAGCGCGACAAGAAACATGTCTCCTTCCAAATGGATATCATATTGATATTTCATAAATACTTTTAAAAAGACCGAAACTGAAACTGTTCCAATAATTGTATAGATAAAAACTTTTCTTCCTAATAGTTTCCAACCAATTAAGAACATCGGGATGTTTAAAAGAAGGTTCATAATGGCGGGATCCCAGTTGAATGCAAATAGCAATATAAGTGTAATTCCGGTGAAGCCGCCTTCGGCAAGTTCATGTTGAATGTTAAAATGAACTAATCCGAAACTAAAAATGGCTGCACCTAATACGATGAAAAAAATGTTTTTAATTTTAATTCCTTTTAGCAAAACATAACCACCTTTCTACAGACAACATGTCTATTATCTTTGATTCTTCAATTTTTGACAACTGATTCGTGAATGTTACGATAGCAAATGGAGGATGATGAAACAAATGGAATCGCTTAAAACAATAAAAGATTTACAAGACGAGGTACATTCGTACATATCAAGTTTTGAGGAAGGGTATTTTCCTCCGATGGAATTGTTGGCAAGGCTCACGGAGGAGTTAGGTGAGCTTTCGAGAGAAGTACAACATGTATATGGAATGAAAAAGAAGAAAAAAACAGAAGCAGTACGATCGCTTGAAGAAGAAACAGGGGATTTGCTTTTCGTTTTGATTTGTTTTGCAAATGCAGAAGGTATCGATTTGCAAAAAGCCTTGGCATCTGTAATGAGCAAGTTCAACAAAAGGGATGCAGACCGATGGACGAAAAAGGGGGATGGAAAAAATGATTAAAGTAGCGATTGCTGGAGCTCGGGGACGAATGGGCACAACGGCTATTCAGGCAATTGAAGAGGCTAAAGATGCACAAGTCGTTGCTGCGTTAGACTATAAATATGATGGAAAGTATTTACATAACTCAATAATTATCGATGAAGAGATGGGCATTCCGATTTATACGTCTTTATCGAAATTGGCGGAGGAATGTGCCCCGGATGTTCTGCTTGATGTGACTGATCCGGATGCTGTCTTTCAAAATGTGAAAGAGGCATTACTATTAGGGATACATCCAGTAGTAGGTACATCAGGTTTGACAGAAGACGAAGTAAAGGATATTGAAGGTTTGGTCAATGAATTAAAAGTTGGCGGATTGATTGCGCCAAACTTCTCGATTGGCGCTGTTTTAATGATGAAATTCGCTCAGCAAGCTGCACGTTATTTAGGCGATGTAGAAATTATTGAAATGCACCATGATCGGAAGTTGGATGCACCTTCGGGAACAGCTGTCAAAACGGCAGATATGATTAAGCAAGTGCGACCATCGCATATTCAAGGACACCCTGAAGAACAAGAGCATTTAAATGGCGCTCGTGGTGCTGATGTAGAAGGCATGAAAATTCATAGCGTCCGTCTTCCGGGATTATTGGCGCATCAGCAAGTGCTATTAGGTGGGGAAGGGGAATTACTGACGCTTCGTCATGACTCATTCGACAGGAAAAGTTTTATGCCTGGCATAATGATGGCAATCCGGGATGTTGTCGGCAGAACGGATCTTATTTATGGTCTCGAAAAGTTACTATAGTCATTGACTAATTATTATAAAGAATTCTTTATAGTGAATGATTAAAGAGGCATAATTGATTGAATGGCGAAAGAGGTGTTGTCATGAAAAAATTAAAAGTCGGTGTCATATGTTATCCGACGTTGGGCGGATCAGGTGTAGTCGCTACGGAGTTAGGAAAAAAGATGGCAGAAAAAGGACATGAGGTGCATTTTATTACATCGAGTAAACCTTTTCGTTTAGATGTCCATCCGAATGTCCATTTTCATGAGGTGAAAATTGATGGCTATGCAGTATTTAAGTATCCGCCATACGACATTGCGTTAGCAAACCGGATTGCTCAAGTAATCGAGCAAGAGCATTTGGACTTGCTTCACGTGCATTACGCAGTTCCTCATGCCATTTCCGCAGCGTTAGCAAAAGATATGGCTAATTCAGATATCGGCGTCATTACGACACTACACGGGACAGATGTTACGATATTGGGACATGACCTTACATTGAGAAACACTGTGCGGTATGGCATAAATAAATCAGACATAACGACAGCTGTCTCAGAATCGCTTCGTCAAGAAACATTGTCTTTAATTAAACCGAATAAGGAAATTTTGACGATCTATAATTTTATTGATGAAGAAAAATACCACCCTGTCGATCCAAAGACTTTAAAAAGTGATTTAGGGATCGGAAAAGAAGAAAAAGTCATCATTCATATTTCTAATTTTAGAAGCGTTAAAAGAATTGGCGACATAATCAATAGCTTTAAAATTATTAGAGAGCGTTGCAGTTCAAAATTACTGTTAGTCGGAACAGGCCCAGAACTAATAGGTTTACATGAGATGGTGAAAAATGAAGGACTGCAAGAAGATATTATATTCACTGGAAAGCGTGATGACTTGCCGGAGTTATTAGCAATCAGTGATGTGCTGTTTCTTTTATCTGAAAAAGAGGCATTTGGACTTGTTTTGTTAGAAGGATTTTCATGCGGAGTACCGGCAATCGGCACGAATATCGGCGGAATTCCTGAGGTGATTGAAGATGGGAAGAACGGCTATCTTGTCGAAATAGGAGATGTGCAATTAGCTGCAGAGCGAGCATTGCTTTTGCTCGAAAATGAGCATTTACATGGGGAGTTTAGGCAAAATGCGTTCCATACTGCCTTTAAAAAATTTAATTCGGATTCGATTGTTCAGCAATATGAACGTTTGTATTATGAATTGGCAGGTGGCAAAGGTCGATGAGTTTCGGTACGGCTGCAAGTCGGGAAGTTGTAAGGCAATTAATGGATGCAGGCTATGAAGCAGTTTTTGTCGGCGGCTCCGTGAGAGATCATCTTTTAGGGAAAGAGGCATCGGATATTGATATCGCAACTTCCGCAATGCCTACTGAAGTGAAAGAGGTTTTTTCGCATACATTCGATGTTGGCATTCAGCATGGAACTGTACTCGTCATGATGTATGGAGAACCGATCGAAGTAACGACCTACCGAACGGAAGGTACATATGCGGATCATCGAAGGCCGGATGAAGTCCATTTTGTCCGTTCTTTGGAAGAAGATCTGAAACGCAGGGATTTTACGATGAATGCTTTAGCATTGACTTTGGACGGTTTATGGATCGATCCGTTCGGTGGCCAAGAGGATATTAAGAAAAGGCTAATTCGAGCTGTAGGCAATGCTGACGATCGTTTTCAAGAAGACGCTTTGCGCATCATCCGAGCAGTGCGATTTGCCTCTACTTTAGGGTTCGCAATAGAAAGAGATACAGCGAATGCATTAAAAAATAATGCTCCACTAATCGGTCATATATCCGTAGAGCGCATTAAGACTGAAATGGACAAACTGTTCATTGGGAAGTATGTAGAAAGAGCATTGACCATTTTGGTAGAAAGCAATCTGCATCGCGAGCTGCCATTATTTCCACAGGAAATAGGGATGCTGTCTGCATGTGCTCCTTTTTCTTCTCCATTGCATGGATGGGCTGCCTTCATGATCGTAGGCAAATTCAATCCGCAGGACCTGTTTAAAGCTTATAAGTTATCGAATCAGGACAAGCAGTTTCTCACTGCAGTATCAGAAGCGTTTCAGGAGAGGCTGGCTGGAAAGTTTGGAACTGATCAACTGTATAAATATACTGAAAGCGTGTTACAAATAACGGAAAGAATTTTCCATGCATTATATCCTAATAAAGAATATATGACGATTGAAGAGTTGCGTGAAATGAAAGGTAAATTGCCGATCCAGTCTAAAGAGGATTTGTGTATAAACGGAAAAGATTTAATGGAATGGACTGGACAACGTGGTGGAAAATGGCTCGGAGAATGGCTCTATAGAGCTGAACGGGCAGTATTATATGGACAGTGCATCAATACAAGTAAGCATTTAAAGGAATGGTTTCTAAGTGAATTCAAACGTCAAGCATGAGCTTTTAAAAAGGCTGTTCGAAGCAAACGGGGCCCCTATATCCGGCCAGGAATTCGCGGATGAATACGGCTTATCAAGAACGGCGATTTGGAAGTATATAAAAGAGTTTGAAGAAGAAGGTTATGAAATTGCTTCAATTCGAAAAAAAGGGTATGTATTGCTTTCCTCACCTGACCGAATTAATGCTGCCAATATTCAACAGCATTTAAAAACGGATCACTATGGCAAGATCATTCATTATTATGAAAGCTGTCCATCGACACAGCTCATTGCCCATGATGCTGCGCAAACAAATGCAGACGACGGCACACTTTTTGTTGCTGAAGAGCAGACAGCAGGAAAGGGAAGAATGTCAAGGCCATGGAATTCAGCGGCGCAAAAAGGCATTTGGATGAGCATCGTTATTCGGCCGTCACTTATGCCACATCAAGCGCCCCAGATGACTTTAGTAGCTGCCGTTGCAATTGTTCGAGCCATTGAAGAATTGACAGGGATTGAACCAACGATAAAGTGGCCGAATGATATAATGATTTCAGGGAAAAAAATGACCGGTATCTTAACTGAATTGCAAGCGGATCCCGATCGAGTAAAAGCGATCATCTTAGGTATTGGAATGAATGTTAATCAGACTGAAGAAGATTTCCCTATCGAATTAAAGTCGATTGCAACATCGCTTCGTTTGGAAGGAGGTCAAGTAGTAGATCGCTCCAGATTGATCGCAGAAATTTTATACTACCTTGAACTATATACGACAATGTATGAAAAGCATGGTTTCAGTCCTATTAAGTTATTATGGGAAAGCTATGCAAATATTGAAGGGAAACGGATCCGTGCCGTCATGCTCAATGAAACAATTGAAGGGTCGGCAATTGGTATTTCAGATGATGGGCTTTTGGAGCTAAAATTGGATGACGGGTCTGTTCGAGCGATCTTCTCGGCAGATATCGAAATTAAAAAATAATCAGTATACAACTTTATGAAGATTTGGTATAGTAAAACCGATGGGCAGTATCACATTGAACTGCACCAAAAAGTAGGCAATTATAGTAGCAATTCAATACGTTCTGCCTTGATCTTGTAAAAGACAGGGACGGAGGAAACCATAATACCAGACTCATTTGATCGCAGACGGTCAATGGGTATAAATGAATTTGTGGCACACAACCCTTCTGTCCTATTTTTGACGGAAGGGTTTTTCGGTTTTCTCCTCTCAATTGAAGAAAAGGAGAGGGTAAGAAATGAAAAGCACGGCTGATTTTATGAGGATGAAGCGTGAACAAGAGAAAATTGTCATGCTGACAGCGTACGATCATCCATCTGCAAAACTAGCAGAACAAGCAGGAATTGATGTTATTTTAGTCGGAGATTCTTTAGGAATGGTCGTTTTAGGATATGATTCTACAGCATTTGTAACAGTGGATGATATGATTCACCATGGCAAGGCTGTACGGCGAGGGGCAAAGGAAACGTTTGTAGTCGTCGATATGCCTTTCGGTTCTTATCATGGTTCGACCGATCAAACACTAAAGGAAGCAACACGTATTTTCCAAGAGACTGGAGCAAACGCTTTGAAGTTGGAAGGGGCAGGGAATGTAATTAATAAAATACAGCTACTGACGGATACAGGTATTCCTGTCGTAGCGCACTTAGGTCTGTTACCGCAATCAGCCGCTGTCCTAGGCGGTTATAAAGTACAAGGGAAAACAGCTGAGGCTGCAGAAAAGCTGATCGAAGATGCAAAAGCTTGCGAAGCTGCTGGAGCATGTATGATCGTGTTGGAATGCATTCCTTATCAATTAGCCGAACGAGTTTCTCAAGCTATAACTATTCCGACGATTGGCATTGGTGCTGGAGCACAAACAGATGGTCAAGTGTTGGTCTTTCACGATACGATCAAATATGGCGATCATCATATTCCGAAGTTTGTAGAGGCTTATGCAGATGCTGGCACAGCGATACGAAATGGGCTCCAAAGCTATGCGGAAGCAGTGAAATCAGGAGGTTTTCCTGCCGAGCAACACCAATTTACGATGAAAGAAGCAGAGCTGGAGGCCATGTATGGTGGCAAGTAATATCGAAGGAACGAAACAAACAAAGCTTCAAGTGATCGAAACGATTGAGGAAATGCGCAAGCTATTGGACCGTAACGATCGAAAAGGTAAAACCGTAGGATTCGTGCCGACAATGGGCTATTTACATGAAGGGCATCTCTCCTTAGTTCAGTATGCAAGGGAAGAAAATGATCTCGTCGTCATGAGCATTTTTGTCAATCCTGCCCAGTTTGGACCGAATGAGGATTATGCAACTTATCCGCGAGATAAAGAACGGGATTTACAGTTAGCCGCTTCGGCAGGTGTAGATATTGTATTCATACCTTCTGTTGATGAAATGTATCCACATGAAAGCGGTATTCGCATTCTTCCTGGCGAACAAAAAAGCGTGTTATGTGGTGCGAAACGGCCGGGGCATTTTGATGGTGTGCTGAAGGTTATATTGAAACTATTTAATATCGTTGACCCGGATCGTTCCTATTTCGGGATGAAAGATGCGCAGCAGCTTTCCATAATTGAATCTTTTGTCCATGATTTCAATTTACGGACAAAGATTGTCCGAGTGCCGATCGTTCGGGAAGAGGATGGTTTGGCGAAAAGCTCACGAAATGTAAAATTAAGCGGAGTTGAAAGGAAGGAAGCCCCTGCAATTTATAAGGCATTGCAGAAAGGCGCGAAATATATAGAACAAGGAAAGCATCCAGAAGAAGCCATTCAAATGGTGAAAGAAATGATTTGCTCTGAAACGACCGGTGAAATAGATTATGTGGAAATTTTATCCTTCCCTGATTTGCAGCCGATTGATGAGCATTCAAAGGAAATCATTATCGCTTGTGCGGTGAAATTTGAAAAGGCGAGATTAATAGATAATATTATTATGTCAACTAAAGAGGGTAAACTAAATGTTTCGAAAAATGATGAATAGTAAATTGCATCGAGCAACAGTGACAGAAGCAAATTTAAATTATGTAGGAAGCATAACAATCGATCAAGATTTATTGGATGCAGCAGGACTATTGCCGAATGAAAAAGTGCAAATCGTCAACAACAATAACGGAGCTCGCTTTGAAACGTATATTATTGCAGGTGAACGGGGTAGCGGTGTTATTTGCGTCAACGGAGCGGCAGCGAGGCTTGTCCAGCCCGGAGATATTGTTATTATTATCTCTTACGTTTTCATGTCTGACGAGGAAGCCAAAGTACATGAACCGACGGTCCTTTTATTGGATGAGAAAAATGGCATTCAACAAGTGATCCGTGAAAAAGCGAGTACGGTATTGTAATGTATAGTTCCATAAAAAGGCAACTACGCTGAGACGTAATTGCCTTTTTGTCTGTTCAATTTATCGATTATCTACATAAGATGGCATAGACATTTTCCAAAACTATGAGATCCTTTAGTGAAAATAGTACGCATTTTAATGTTTTGGTGGATGTAGAGTGGTTAAAAATAGCAATCTGAACTGAAAAACGGTCACTGTAATAAAAATCCACTGTTATAGGGTGAAACATCAATAACGAGAATGCTAATAATTATGACGCAAAGTAGCATCATGATGAAATTAACAATGCATGCAGAATTGGGAATGTGCGAGAATAGAGGGAATTAAAATTCAAAAAAATGCCTGACGTCTGTCAAGCATTTTCCATGAAAATACTGTTATTCGGTAATGTCGGTTACCAAAATATCAAATATGTTTTCGTCGGTATACAGTATAAATGCCCACTCTCCTGCTTTTGATATTGTTACGGTAGATGGTGTATGTGCATCAGCTCCATTATTCGGTCCGCTCAGGCCCATAGACCATCCCGTTGATAAAATTGGATGGACGGTACCAGTCTCTTTATGAAAACCGACAACTGTCAATGTTGGATTTGTGGAATGATCGATCCCCCATAAATGCCACATCCATTTTTGTGCATGCAAACTAGGCTGATCCATGCCGATAACGCCTAATTTGTTTTCATTTCCGATCATATTGCGATCAAATGTCACAGCCTTTTTATTCCAATCAATCTTATCGAAATCGCTTTCCTGTACAAATTCAGGAATTCCCTCTGGCAATAGTTCCTCACTTTTCGTTTCTTTTACTGAACAACCTACAATTATTAAAAATGAGAAAAGCGATATGCCAATTAAAAACCTTTTCATCTTACTCCCTCCCTGCTTCCAAATTAGACGGCTTCCATTTATAAAAGTTTCGATTTATTCTAAAAATAATCGTTCAAACGTAAAAAACGAATTTGAGGAAAATTCGGCTTGCACAATTCTATTTTAAGCGATATCGGCAGACGAAAATTCGACCTTCGTGGAAAGTCTTTCATTTTTAATGGAGCCATCCTATACTTTGAGTAAGGCGGAATGCGGTCTTCCGTTTAGTAGAAAGGGGGATTCGATGGAGCGTAAGGATAATCTCATTGAAGAAAAAAGTTTTAAGCTTTTATTAAAAGCGATTGAATATGAGGCCTCAGATATTCATTTTGTACCTACTCGCAACGGATACGAAATTCTTTTTAAAAAACACGCGAAAATAGTACGGGTCGATACATTCCCCCTACAGTTATCGGTCCGAATGATTTCATTTTTCAAGTTTCTCTCCTCTTTAGATATAAGCGATAAAAGAAAACCTCAAAGCGGATCTTTCCATAAACAATTCCAAAACGAAAATTATTCATTTCGGGTGTCAACCATCCCTTCAATTCAAATGAAGGAAAGCGTCGTTATCCGATTACAAAAACATGATAAAATCGTCCCTCTTTCGAAGCTATGTATAGAGGATGAGTGGGAGCAGCAGCTTCGAGAAGCTGCATCCAAGAGACAAGGACTTCTCATTATGACAGGTCCGACAGGAAGCGGTAAAACGACGACAATTTACTCTTTAACAGCACATTGTGTAAATGAATTAGACAGGCATGTTATCACTCTTGAAGATCCGGTGGAAAACAATCATAGCCATCTGTTGCAAATACAAGTAAATGAACGGGCCGGCATGACGTATGCGACAGGATTGAAAGCTATTTTACGGCACTCACCTGACGTCATTATGATTGGGGAAATAAGAGATGCGGAAACAGCGAAGATTGCAGTGGCAGCAGCACTGACAGGTCATTTAGTTTTAACTACTGTCCATTCAAAGGATGCTATAGGATGTTTTTATCGATTGATGGATTTTGGCATAACGCCTGAAGAGTTAAGACAAACAATCGTTTGCATATCTTCTCAGCGTTTAATTACAAAAACAGATGGAGAAATTGGTGCTGTCTTTCAAATTATTCAAGGAGAAATGCTGAATTTACTATCAGATCGCATTATCCGCGGAGAACGGATTGAAATGCCAAATGAGCTACAAATAGAAACAGTTGTGCGAAAATATGCTGTTCCGGAAGGATTGTACGTATGAAGTATTGGTTACGCGACCGTTTGAAAAGTCATCGGACACCTTTGAACAATCAAGCAATGTTTTTATCGCGTTTATCCGCTTTATTAATGGAAGGATATACTTTCTATGATGGTTTGATGCTTCTTTTGCCGCATCATATAAAACAGTATGAAGAGAAGACATTGCAAGTAGAAAAGGATTTCAGTGAAGGACTTGGTGTGACTGAAATTTTAGGGAGATTAGGTTTGCCATCCTCAAAGCTTCTTCCAATTGTCATCGGTGAAATGAATGGGCAGCTACCCGAAGCGTTAAAAGGACTATCGGAGCGTTTAAAGAACTCAGAACAACGAAGGAAGAAATTAAAAGGCCTCCTTCTTTATCCACTAGCGCTTTTTCTTTTTATGGCAATGCTTTTATTGCTGTTCAGAAATTTCTTTCTTCCTAATTTGCAAGCACTATCCTTAGCAAGGCAAACTGACTCTTCTACTATATTCGCATCACTTCCAACTATAGTGGCGAGGATTCCGGATGCAGCGACGATGATCGGCGCAGCAATTTTTATCATTTCGTTAGGTGGCATGATTGCCTATCGGAAAATGCTTCCGAAAAACAAAATACGTTTTATGATGTCATTGCCTTTCCTAAAAACTTTTTTCATGAACATAACTACAAGGGATTTTGCATCAGAAATAGGAAGTTTACTGCAATCGGGAATATCTATGCAAGACGCCCTTCAAATAATTGCAGAACAGAATGTGGATCCGATTTTAAGCACGATCGGTTCGGAAATCATGGAACTGGTCATCTATGGAGTCGATTTTGATAAGGCGATCGACTTGACGTATGGGTTGAATAAAGAATTAACTACCTTTGCAAAACATGGCGCAAATACCGGTCATTTACCGAAGGAACTTATTATTTACGGAGAACATTTAACTGAAATGATCGAGGTTGAATTGACTAAGAAGATGGGATTAGTGCAGCCAGTCCTATTTAGTTTGATTGCCATTTGCATTCTTTTGGCATATTTATCATTGCTGTTGCCTGTTTATGGCATGATCGACAAAATATGAGGAGTGACTATAAATGAAACTATTGAATGATAAAGGCTTCACTTTAATAGAGATGATGATCGTCCTGCTTATTATTTCCGTGTTAGTGCTAATTGCAATACCGAATGTGACGAAACACTCGAAATCGATTGACCAGAAGGGATGCAATGCATATGTCAAGATGGTGCAAGGGCAAGTTGAAGCGTATCGGATGGATCATCATACTGTCCCGACTGCAGAAGATTTGATGGATGAAGAATATATGCCTGAGCTTCCTCAATGTCCGGATGGTAGGGCGGTAACGATTGATTCAGATGGATTGGTTACTGCGGAAGGGGTAGCAGATTCAGGTGGAGATACGGACTGATAAGTTTAGAGAGAAAGGCTTCACCCTATTGGAACTGCTTCTTGTTCTATCAATCGTTAGCATTTTGATCCTTTTAATTATTCCATTCGGGGACCGTTGGATAAGGGAGCAATCTGAAGATGAAGCAATTGCGGTTTTCATTTCTTCTGTTCACCAAATGCAAGCATATTCGATAGCAAACGAAGCGCATACAACAATTAAATTTAGAAATAGTGGAAAATCGTATTCCCTTTACGCGCCAAACACGACAGAAATTGCAACAATTGATTTTCCGCCTTCTATGCGTTTCGTCAGCAGCAGCTCACTGAATGAAGTGGCATTTCATCCGAACGGACATATACTTAAAACCGGTTCGATTGTTTTCCGGACAAGCCGAGGGGATGTTCGTTTAGCTTTTCAGCTTGAGCATGGGAGGGTAATTAAACATGATCAATGAGAAAGGCTTTTCATGGCCAGAAACAATACTTTCGCTTTTTGTGATTATAGGCATTTTTGGCACTTTGCTTCCGTTCGCCTCAAAGCTTGCTTACCAATTAGATAAGAAAAAATATACGATGCACGCTGCAGAATTGGCTTATCAAAGCGCTATTTTATATGAAACGACCGGTATAGTGGAAGGTGTGAGAATGATAAATGGCATAAATTTTGAATGGATTGTATTGGGACAAAAAATTTGTGTGACATATGAGTTGCATGGCGAGGATAATGAGCGATGCATTGGTTAAAGGATGAAAAGGGATATACGTTGTTGGAGTCGTTATTTCAATTGGCGATCATGGCGATCTTTCTGCAATTCGTCGTCCTATTTTATTTTTGGAAAGCACCGATTGAAAATCAACTCCAAGATTATTCATCAGTAGAATGGGAGCTTTTTGCGATTGATCTACAATCTTATATAGCAGACGTAAAAGAGTTTCATATTACGAAAGAAGGCAGAGCGATATATTTCATAACAGACAGAGGAGAAATAGAAATCGGTCAAAGCGGCTCGGTCATTCGGAAAACGGTTTTTGGAATGGGGCATATTCCACTGTATACAAATGTTAGGTCTGTTCATTTTTCTCGATCGGGAGAGTTTTTGAATGTGCAAGTTACAATGACTGACGGCCAGGTTAGGGAAAGGGGGTTTGTGATTGGTATATATCCAGAATGAAAAAGGAACCACACTAGCCGCTTGCATTGTCTTACTTTTTTTCGTTAGCCTCTTTCTTTTCAACATCGTTTCATGGCATAGTAATTTATATAGAACATTCGATTCAATAGAAATGCATTATGAAAAAGAGACGTTGAAGATAATGAGGCAAGGCGGTTGAAGAGATGAAAAAAGTTTATTTGGTAGGCTTTATGGGATCTGGGAAAAGCGCTGTCGGAAAACGGCTTACTCCATTAGTGAATATGCCCTTTTATGATATGGATGCCGAAATAGTAAAGATGATAGGTATGACCATTCCGCAGATATTCGAAACGTATGGTGAGGAAGGATTTAGGGATATTGAAACAGAATTTCTAAAAACCTTTCCAGACGAGTATTGTATAATCGCTACCGGGGGTGGTGTACCAATGCGAGCTGAAAATAGAGAATTGATGAAAAGCTCCGGGCTAGTATTTTATTTGAATTCTACCTTCCGGGATATTTGGCGTAGAGTCTCAACGGATCCTAATCGGCCTATCGTGCAAAAATCCACCCGAGAAGAATTAGAAATCCTATTTAATAAAAGGAAAGCTTATTATATGGAAAGTGCACATTTTAAGGTAGAGACGACGAATCGTTCTCTTCATGAAATTTCACAATACGTCGCTTTTCAAATTAATAGATTAAAAGGATAGTTTAGATAAGCATATTAAATTGTTCGATAATGAAATCACTACCTAAACACGAACGTTTCACAAAAAAACAATTATTTTGTACGTGAAATCTCTAAATTCATAAAAAAGATTGCGCTTCCTTAAATGAAATGTTAAGATGTTAGGTGAAAGGGCAATTATTGTCCGAATCTTACACATTAATATTCAATTACATATGGCGGATGAATGGATGGGGAGAGCACGCATAAGGCGTCACCGAAGGAGCAAGTAACGAAGGTTATGAATCTCTCAGGTAACAAGACTCGTTCAGGACGCATCTCTGGAGAGCGCCGATGGATGATCGGCCACCAACGAGGAAAGCCGTAAGGTCAAACTTTCAGGTACATGGACAGAGGTTCTCTTATTAGGGGACTTCTGTCTTTTTTTATCTAAAAATAAACGTTAGGGGGCATTTTAAGGTGACAGAAACGACTTTGAAGCGAACGCCATTGTTTGATCAGTATAAAGCCTATGGCGGAAAGACGATTGACTTTGGCGGCTGGGAACTTCCTGTACAGTTTTCAAGCATTAAAGCTGAACACGAAGCTGTCCGGACAAAAGCAGGTCTATTCGATGTATCCCATATGGGAGAAGTTTTTGTATCAGGTGAAGGGGCGCTTTCTTTTTTGCAGTCACTTTGTACAAATGACGTATCAAAATTGAAGGATGGGCAAGCCCAATATACTGTCATGTGCTATGAAAACGGCGGCACTGTCGATGATTTGCTCATTTATAAACGCCAAGACAATGATTACCTATTAGTCGTCAACGCATCGAATATTGATAAAGACGTTGCATGGATGAAAGAACACGCTGCAAGCGACGTGCATATTGATGACCGCTCTTCCGAGTACGGATTATTGGCATTACAAGGGCCGAAATCGCAAGAAATTTTGCAAAAGTTAACAACCGAACCTCTGGATGAAATTAAATTTTTCCGTTTCAAAGAACATGTCAATGTAGCGGGACATGATGTCCTAATTTCCCGTACTGGATATACAGGTGAAGATGGTTTTGAACTTTACGCTTCGCCTGATGCGATTGTTGCTCTATGGCCAGCTATACTTGAAGCTGGTAAAGAAGAAGGAATTGTACCTGCTGGACTTGGTGCGCGTGATACTCTGCGCTTTGAAGCTGGCTTGCCTTTATACGGACAGGAGCTGTCAAAAGACATTAGCCCGTTAGAAGCAAATTTAGGCTTTGTTGTAAAACTTGGTAAAGATGCTGATTTTATCGGCAAAGAAGTTCTATCTGCACAGAAATCAAATGGCATCACACGTAAGCTGGTCGGTTTGGAAATGATCGACAAAGGAATTCCGCGCACGGGATATAAAGTTTATATCGAAGATGAAGAAGTCGGTGAAGTGACAACTGGAACGCAATCGCCAACATTGCAGAAAAACATCGGATTTGCATTATTAGCTAGTGAGCATGCGGAAGTCGGCACAGTAGTTGAAGTTGAAGTCCGTAATCGTCGTTTGAAGGCAACAGTTATCGCAACACCTTTCTATAAACGTTAAATTACTGAAGAGGAGATATGTGATATGAAGCATCGGTACATTCCAATGACGGATAAAGACCGTGATGAAATGTTGTCGGCAATCGGCATCGCAACGGTTGATGAATTATTTGAGGATATTCCTGAAGAGGTCCGCTTTAAAGGTGAATTGAAAATTAAAGAAGCGAAATCCGAAACTGAACTTTTAAAAGAACTTTCAAGCCTTGCTGCAAAAAATGCCGACTCGAAATCCTATACATCATTCCTGGGCGCTGGTGTGTATGATCATTACAAGCCGATCATTGTTGATCATGTCATTTCAAGATCTGAATTCTACACCGCTTATACACCTTACCAACCAGAAATTTCACAAGGTGAACTGCAAGCGATTTTTGAATTCCAGACGATGATTTGTGAATTGACAGGAATGGAAATTGCGAACTCGTCAATGTATGACGGCGGCACAGCACTTGCAGAAGCTGGTACTTTATCTGCTGGCCATACGCGCCGTAAGAAGCTGTTAGTCTCGGAAGCGATTCATCCTGAATCCCGAGATGTTGTTAAATCTTATGCCGCCGGCCAATTTTTGGAAGTAGTCACAATTCCACAGGAAAACGGCGTTAGCAGTATTGAAAAATTAGGGCAACTATTAAATGAAGATGTAGCAGCTGTAATGGTTCAATATCCGAATTTCTTCGGTCAAATTGAAGACTTGCAAAAAATTGGTCAAATGGCACATGAAAAAGGCAGTTTATTCATTGTGTCTGCTAATCCTCTTGCACTTGGCGTATTGACACCACCTGGAGCTTTAGGAGCAGATATAACAGTAGGCGATGCACAGCCATTTGGCATTCCAGAGCAATTTGGAGGTCCTCATTGCGGGTATTTCGCTTCGACTAAAAAATTGATGCGTAAAATGCCAGGCAGACTGGTAGGAGAAACGACTGACGAAGAAGGCAGAAGAGGTTATGTATTAACGCTCCAAGCCCGTGAGCAACATATTCGCCGCGATAAAGCGACATCTAATATTTGTTCGAACCAAGCTTTAAATGCACTTGCTGCATCTGTAGCGATGACAGCTTTAGGCAGAAATGGCGTAAAAGAAATTGCATATCAAAACATAGCCAAAGCTCATTATGCCAAAAATGCATTTGCAAAAGCAGGTTTTGACGTGAAATTTAGTGATGCTCATTTCAATGAGATTGTTGTCGCTTGCAAAAAGCCAGTTAAAGAAATAAATGCCGAGTTATTTAAAAAAGGAATAATCGGCGGCTATGATTTAAGCTTGACATATCCAGAGCTTGAAAATCATGTGCTTATTGCCGTTACTGAGCAGCGGACGAAAGAAGAAATCGATGCACTCGTGCAGGAAATGGAGGCCATTCATGCATAAAGAGAACCAACCTTTAATTTTTGAACTTTCAAAAGAAGGAAGGATCGGCTACAGCCTTCCAGCATTGGATGTACCAGAGGTGGCTTTATCTGACCTAATGCCAAACGGCTTTGTGCGACAAGAAGACGCGGAGCTTCCTGAAGTGTCGGAGTTAGATATTATGCGTCATTACACAGCATTGTCGAACCGCAACCATGGCGTTGATACAGGTTTCTATCCATTAGGCTCATGTACGATGAAATACAATCCGAAAATAAACGAAGCGGTAGCTCGTTTTTCTGGTTTTGCAAATGTTCATCCATTGCAAGATGAATCTACTGTACAAGGCGCAATGGAAGTTATGTATGATTTACAGGAGCATCTATCCGAAATTACGGGAATGGATGAAGTAACGTTGCAACCGGCAGCTGGAGCTCATGGCGAATGGACTGCTCTTATGATGATTCGCGCATTTCATGAAGCCAATGGAGAAACTGAACGAACAGAAGTATTAGTGCCCGATTCTGCTCACGGAACGAACCCTGCGTCTGCTGCGGTAGCTGGGTTTGATACGGTTACAGTGAAGTCGAATGAGAACGGATTAGTCGACATCGAAGATTTAAAAGCGAAGGTTGGTCCGAAAACGGCTGCACTCATGTTAACGAACCCTAATACTTTAGGTTTATTTGAGGAAGAAATCCTTGAAATGGCGAAAATCGTCCATGGCGTCGGCGGTAAGTTGTATTATGACGGTGCAAATTTAAATGCTGTCATGGCAAAAGCGCGCCCTGGAGATATGGGATTCGATGCTGTCCATCTGAACTTGCATAAGACGTTTACAGGTCCTCATGGAGGAGGCGGTCCAGGATCCGGTCCGGTAGGGGTTACGAAAGAATTGGCTCCTTATTTGCCAAAACCGGTATTAGTCAAAAAAGAGGACCAATATACATTTGAGTATGATCGTCCTAAATCAATTGGGCGAGTGAAGCCATTCTACGGAAACTTTGGCATTTATTTGCGCGCATACACGTATATTCGTTCGATGGGACCTGATGGTTTAAAAGCTGTAACGGAATACGCAGTATTAAATGCAAACTATATGATGAGAAAGTTGGAACCGTATTTCGATCTTCCATATCCACAGCATTGTAAGCATGAATTCGTCCTATCCGGCAGACGCCAAAAGAAATTGGGTGTCCGCACGTTGGATATGGCAAAGAGGTTATTGGATTTTGGATTCCATCCACCTACAATTTACTTCCCTCTGAATGTTGAGGAAGGAATGATGATTGAGCCAACAGAAACAGAATCAAAAGAAACGTTGGATTCTTTTATCGATGCGATGATCCAAATCGCGAAAGAGGTTGAGGAAAGCCCTGAAATTGTTCAAGAAGCACCTCATACAACGGTTATTAGCCGCTTGGACGAAACGAAAGCTGCAAGGAAGCCAGTCCTTCGCTATCAAAAAGAAGAAGAAACAGTCGGTGTATAAATAGGAAGAGTAATCATTTGAATGGAAAGAGACCTGATTGCATTCGATGCGGTCTTTTTCCAATTCCTTTTTTAATCTTTAAAGCTTCAATTGATGAAGCCCTAAACACTAACTGTCGATTTACGTTCCGACTTGACGCTTTCCGTGGGACGGGGAACCATAAAGAGTTGATTTCCCTTAACTTCTGCGATTGTCGTAGAAATTAAGGCATCTGTTTTGCATTCGTACTCCCAACGCTACGCTTTTACTCGCAAAAGCCGTTCTTCGTTACGGCTTTCACTCCCCCGACAGGAGTCGCAGATATAGACTTCAACCAACGGAACTCATATGATTGAAAGTAATTTAAAAACAGTGATCTATTTCTTTTCATCGAGGAGAGGATCGCTGTTTATTTTGTTTATTGAATGGTGTTCTCAGCGATCCTCATTTTAAAACATAGACACGGTTCTATCTGTCATATAGATACAAGGTGCTGAAACGAATCATAACCTCAATAAAAGAAACAGAGTAAGGAATATCAAAAGGGGCTGTCCAGAAAGTCAGTGAAAACTGATTTTCTGTGATAGTCCCTTTCTGGTTGGAGAATAAATGGGGAACCCCTGACAACCGTCGCTTTCCGTTCCAGGCGCA